>JASHQP010000490.1 GCA_030039095.1 Streptosporangiaceae bacterium | reverse complement strand
CGGTGCCGCTCACGGCCACGTGGCCGGTGCGGGCGCCGCGCCCGTACGCCGAGCGCCTGAACGGTGACGCGCCGCTGCGGACCGGGCAGCGCGTCGTCGACGTGCTGTTCCCGGTGAGCCGGGGCGGCACGACCGCGGTGCCGGGCGGCTTCGGCACCGGCAAGACCGTGCTGCTGCAGCAGATCACCAAGTGGTGCGAGGCCGACGTGATCGTGTACGTGGGCTGCGGTGAACGCGGCAACGAGCTCGCGGACATGCTCAGCGAGCTGGCCGGGCTGGCCGATCCGCGGACCGGCGGCAAGCTCGCGCAGCGGACGGTGGTGATCGCGAACACGTCGAACATGCCGATGATGGCCCGTGAGGCGAGCATCTACAGCGCCGCCTGTGTGGCCGAGCACTTCCGCGACATGGGCCTGGACGTGGTCGTGGTCGCGGACTCCACCTCCCGCTGGGCGGAGGCGCTGCGCGAGTTCGCGTCCCGCAACGGGGAACTGCCCGCCGAGGAGGGCTACCCGGCCAGCCTGGCGAGCGCGCTGGCCGCGTTCTACGAGCGGGCCGGGCGGGTGGCGACCATCGGCGGCAGGGAAGGCTCGATCACGATCATCGGCGCGGTCTCCCCGGCGGGCGGCGACATGACCGAGCCGGTGACCACGTACACACAGCGGTTCGTCCGCTGCCTGTGGGCCCTCGACCGCGATCTGGCCTACGCGCGGCACTACCCGGCCGTGTCCTGGGCCGGCTCGTTCTCCCGTGACGCCGCCGCGGTCGGCGGCTGGCAGGCGCGCCACGGCGATCCGGGATGGTCGGCGCGGCGGTCCCGGCTGTCCGCGCTGCTCGCCGACGCGGACCGGATCGGCGAGCTCGCCGAGCTCATGGGCGTCACCGCGCTGCCGCCCGGCCAGCGAGTGACGATCCTGGCCGGCCGGCTGATCCGTGAGGGCGTCCTGCAGCAGAGCGCGCTGAGCGCGGTGGATGCCTCGTGTCCTCCCGGGCGAGCCGCGGCGCTGGCGGACGCCGCGCTCGCCGTCGCCGGCCGCTGCCAGGAACTGGCGGACCGCGGCGTGCCCCCGGCGACGATCGAGGACCAGGACTTCTCGGTGCTGCTGCGGGCCAAGGATGAGGCAGCCACGCCCGAGGAAGTCCGGGCGCGCCAGGATCAGCTGCTGGCCAGGCTCGACGCGCTGCAGGCAGCGCCGGCCGCGGAGGCGGTGTCATGACAACCTGGGCCCAGCCGGAATACACGGACGTCGCCGAGGTGCGGGGCCCGCTTCTCGTCGTCCGCGGCGTGCGCGGCGTCGGCTGGGACGAGTTCGCCACGATCGGCACCGGCGGCGGAACGCCCGACCGGCACGGGCTGGTGCTCGAGGCCGACGGCGACCTCGCGGTCGTGCAGGTGCTCGAGGGCACCTCGGGCATCGACCCGGCCGCCACCCGCGTCGCGTTCAGCGGCAGCCCGCTGCGCATTCCGGTGGGCCCGGGGTGGCTCGGCCGCACGTGCACAGGGCGCGGCGAGCCCGCCGACGGCGGCCCCCCGATCACCGGCGACGCCACCGCGCCGGTGGCGGGGTTCCCGATCAACCCGGCGGCGCGCGAGCCCCCGGCGGAGCCGGTGCTCACCGGCGTGTCCGCGATCGACGCGCTGACCACACTCGTCCGGGGCCAGAAACTGCCGGTCTTCTCCGTCGCCGGCCTGCCGCACCTGGAACTCGCCGCCCAGGTTGCTGCCCAGGCGTCCGCGGGCGGCGAGCCGTTCAGCGTGATCTTCGCCGCCATGGGGCTGACCCACGCCGACGCCGCCATGGTCCGCTCGGTGCTCGAGGAGCGCTCGGCAGCGGGTGAGCTTGTGCTGCTGATGAACCTGGCCGACGCCCCCGTGATCGAGCGGATCCTGACGCCCCGGGTCGCGCTGACGGTGGCCGAGGACCTGGCCTTCCGGATGGGAAGGCACGTGCTCGTGGTGATGGCCGACATGACGAACTACTGCGAGGCGCTGCGGGAGGTGTCGGCGGCGCGCGGCGAGATCCCGGCCCGCCGCGCCTATCCCGGCTACCTGTACAGCGACCTGGCGTCGCTGTACGAGCGGTGCGGCCGGATCCGGGGGCGGCCGGGCTCGCTCACGTTGCTGCCGGTGCTGACCATGCCGGCGGGCGACATCACTCACCCGGTGCCCGACCTGACCGGTTACATCACCGAGGGCCAGGTGGTGCTGTCGCCGGACCTGCACGCCCGCGGCATCTACCCGCCGGTGGACGCGCTTTCCTCGCTGTCCCGGCTGATGCGCCAGGGTGCGGGGCCCGGCCGCACCAGGGCCGATCACCTGGACGTCGCCGGGCAGATGCTGGCCGCGCTCGCCGCGGCGCGACGGGCCAGGGAACTCGCCGAGCTGATCGGCACCGACGCGCTGAGCGAGTCCGACCGCCGGTACCAGGAACTGGAGCGAGCCTTCGAGACCTGCCTGGTGAACCAGGGACGCACCGAGAACCGCACCCTCGAGGAGACGCTCCGGCGAGCGTGGCAGGTTCTCGGCGTGCTGCCCAGGCGGGAGCTGTCGATGCTCTCCGCCGAGGCCCTCGACGCCTACTATCCCGGCGGAACGGCCCAGCCGGACACCGCGGCCCAGCCGGACACCGCGGCCCAGCCGGACAACGTGAGCCAGCCGGACAGGGTGAAACGGTGAACGGCGTGCCTCCCGGGCGGGCGGGCCGGCTGCGGCTGGAGCACCGCCTTCAGGTCGCCCGGCGGGGCGCCGACCTGCTCGACCGCAAGCTGCGGATACTCCAGCGTGAGCTGCCAGGGCTGCGCGCCACGGCTCGGCAGGCCGCACGGGACTGGGAGCGGTGCGTGGCCGACGCGGACCGGTGGCTGCTGCGAGCGGCGCTGCTGGGCGGCCAGCGCGCGATCCGCCTCGCCGGGGCCGGCGCCCTCGCCGAGGTTGACGTCGGCTACGCGGTGACCGTGGGTGTGCGCCACCCGGCGGCGATCACGTGCACGTTCCCCGCGCCGGAGGGCTGGGCGGGCGGCACCCTCGCCGCGGTCAGGCAGGCACACCAGGCATCGCTCGAGGCGGCCACCAGGTCCGCCGCCGCGTCGGCGGCGCTGCGGATCATGGAGGCCGAGACGGCCGCGACCCGGCAGCGGCTTCGGGCGGTCAGGGACCGGTGGATTCCGCTGCTGGAGCGGGCGCGGGACGAGCTCGCGCTGGCGATCGACGAGCAGGAACGCGCCGACGGCGCCCGCCTCCGGCTCGCAGCGCGCAACAGCGACCGGGGCACAGACGAAACAGCGCTCGAGCCCAATTGACCGTCGCGCCAGCGGCGCCCAGTTCGCGGCCACAACCACCAGGACCGCCACCCCGGGACGACGACCGGTTGGGCGCTAGGCCGTAGATCATCGGAGGATCGCTGGCCGGCCCGTGGCTGCTAGAGCGACAGCTGCGGGCCGGCGACACTACGGCGCATGTCAAGATCCGCGAGATACGCCCCCCGGGGCCGCTGCTGCGTCCTACCGCCCCAGATTCGTCCGGCTGGGCGCGGACAAATCTGGGGCACAAGCCCGGGCTTTCACCACCCATGTCGGCCAAGGCCTGGCGGGTCAGGTTGGGCGCGCCGGGCGGTGGATGAAACGGCCGGCCCGGCGGCGCAGGCGCCGTTCGAGCCGCTCGGCCGGAGTGGGCCGAGGCGGCGTGGCGGCCCCGCGGACCCGGTAGAACCGGGCCTTCGCCACCTCGACCAGCAGCAGGTAGACCAGGACCAGGCCGGTCAGCAGCAGGAAGAAGCTGGCAGGCAGCGGGGTGAAGCCGAGCAGGCCCGCCAGTCCCGTATAGGGCAGGACCGCGCCGGCCAGGGCCGCTGCGGTAGGCACGAGCAGCATCGGAAGGCTGGGCCGGCTGGTGAAGAACGGGATCCGCCGGGTGCGGATCACGTAGATGACGAGGGTCTGGGTGGCGATCGACTCGACGAACCAGCCGGTGCGGAACTCGGCGTGACCGGCGTGCAGCAGGGACAGCATGATCCAGAACGTGAGGAAGTCGAAGATCGAGCTGACCGGGCCGAACACGGACATGAAGCGCCGGATGAACCGCACGTCCCACGCGGCCGGGCGGCCCAGCGCCTCGGGATCGACCCGGTCGGTCGGGATGACGAGCTGGCCGGCGTTGTAGAGCAGGTTGTTGAGGAGGATCTGGGAAGGCAGCATCGGCAGGAACGTCAGGAACGCCGAGGCGCCGGCGGCGCTGAACATGTTGCCGAAGTTGGAAGAGGTGGCCATCAGGACGTACTTCATCGTGTTGGCGAAGATCCGGCGGCCTTCCATGACCCCTTCGGCCAGCACGCCGAGGTCCTTGTCGAGCAGCACGACGTCGGCAGCCTCCTTGGCGACGTCGGTCCCTGAGTCGACCGAGATCCCGACGTCGGCGTGGTGCAGGGCCACCGCGTCGTTCACCCCGTCGCCGAGGAACCCGACGTCCTTCCCGGCGTGGCGGGCCACCTTGATGATGCGCGACTTCTGGTCGGGCGTGATCCGGGCGAAGACCGTCGTGCCTGGCAGGGCCGACTCCAGGCTCTCGTCGTCGAGCGCCGCCACCTCGCTGCCGGTGAGCACCCCGGTGCAGCGGACCCCGATCTCGGCACAAACCTTGGCCGCGACCTGGCCGTTGTCGCCAGTGATGATCTTCACCTGCACTCCCAGCCGCTCGAGCTGGGCAATCGACGGGCCGGCGTCGGCCTTCGGGCGGTCGGCGAACGTCAGAAAGCCGTCCAGCGTCAGCCCTTGCTCGTCTCGCGCCGTGAGCGCCTGCCGGTCCCCCGCGGGACGTGAGGCGACCGCGACCACTCGCGCTCCCGCGGCGAACAGGGCGCCCATGACCTGCCGCGCCTGCGGCGAGACGGTCACGCACCTGTCCAGGACCGCCTCGGGAGCGCCCTTGGTGATCAGGAGAGGCTGGCTCTCGGGCGGTTTCACCAGTACCGAGGCCATCTGTCGGTCATGGTCGAAGGGCAGGAGTGCCATGCGCCGCCAGGCGGATGGCCCACCGGGGCCCGAAAGCCCTGCCGCCCCGGGAGCGGCCCACAGCGCCTGATCCAGCGCGTTCCCGCCGGCCGGCCGACCGTCGGTGATCGTCGCCTCGTTGCAGGCGAGCCCGAGCCTCAGCACACGGCGGCTCTCCTGCCCGGCCGCGTCCAGCGCCCGGTCGAACGTCACCGCGCCCTCGGTGAGGGTGCCGGTCTTGTCGGTGAACAGGATCTCGATGTTGCCCAGGTCCTCGATCGCGACAAGCTGCTTCACCAGCACCTTCTTTGCCGCGAGCGCCTTCGAGCCCGCGGACAGGCTCACGGTGACGATGGCCGGCATCATCTCGGGCGCGATCCCAACCGCGATCGCCAGCGAGAACAGCAGGGCATCGATCAAGGGCCGGGCCAGCGCCACGTTGACAGCGAAGATGAACAGGGTGAGCACGGCCGCCACGGCGAACAGGAACCGGGAGAAGCGCGACAGCCCCATCTCGAACGCGGTCTGGCCGTGTTTCTCGGCAAGCCCAGCGGCGATCTGGCCGAAGGCGGTCCGGGTGCCGGTCGCCACCACGACGCCGCGGCCGGAGCCCTGATGGACGATCGTCCCCATGAACGCGCAGCCGGGCTGGTCCTGCGGCTGGCGGCCGCTGGCCGCCGCCACGGACTTGACCACCGGCATCGATTCCCCGGTCAGCAGGCCCTCGTCACACTCGAGGTCGTCGACGGCCAGCAGCCGCAGGTCTGCCGGCACAAGGCCGCCGATACGCAGCGACACCACGTCGCCCGGCACGAGGCCAGTAACCGGGATCCGCGCCGGGCGCCCGTCGCGCACCACCTCGGCGTCCTGCTGGATCCTGGACCGCAGGGCCGCCATCGCCTTTTCTGCCCGGTACTCGTTGAAGAAGCCCAGCCCGACGCTGGCGGCGACGATGACGGCAATGATCAGGGCGTTCGTCCCGCCACCGGTCAGCCCGGAGACCAGCGCCGCCGCCAGCAGCAGGACAAGGACCGGATTGCGGATCTGCCGGAGCAGCACGGGCCCGGCACGCACGCGGTGGGTCGCCAGAGCGTTCGGCCCGAAGCGGGCGAGCCGGGCGGCTGCCTCGGCCGAGGTCAGGCCGCCGGCCGCGCTCCTCAGGCGTGACAGCACCGCGCCGGGAGGCAGGCTCGCGGCCTGGCCCAGGTCCAGTTCCCCGGCAGCCGGTGCGTCTGCGACTGCGGCCATGGCAGCAGGGTCGCGTACCCGGCAACGCCTTCACCAGGGCCTTTGGTCTCCCGGGCGCGGCCCTTCGCGCATGAGGGACCAAGCTCACGGCCCGAGAATGGCCCCGGCCCGGGCGTCAGTGCTCCAGCAGGCCCGACGCGGCCAGCACGGCGTGCAGGGCCGCATCCGTCTGCTGGCGGTTGGCGTCCGCGGGCCTCCAGGTGGCGGCGACGTCGAGCGCGGCGATCTCCCGCCGCCGGGCCACGGCGGCCACGCCGGCCGCGACGTCCCGCAGCGAGGGCCCGCCGGGCGCGGGGAACCGGAGCCCAGCCAGCTCCGCCGGGTCGATCACGTCGAGGTCCACGTGCACGATGACGGGGCCGTCCGGCAGCGCCGCCTCGGCGAGCTCGGTGACCCGCGCGCGGAGCACCTTCGAGCTGGCCAGCGCCGCCTCTTCGGGCGGGTCGAGGTCCCGGCCGTCGGCCAGCAACGCGGAGTCCTCGGCGAGCGGCGTCATGTCCAGAGCCTCGGGCAGGGTCAGGTCACCGCGCCCGACGGCCTTGGCCAGCGGCAGCCCGCCGAGATAGCCGGAGGCGGTCGTCGCCTCGGTGTGGAAATCGCCGTGCGCATCGAACCACACCAGTCCCGGACGGATCCCCCGGCGCTGCAGGCCCGCGATGACCGCGAGCGACGCCACGCAGTCGCCGCTCAGCACCACCGGCGTCGTGGCGGCCGCGGCAACCGCGTCCCCGAGCCCGGTGTAAACGCCGGCCAGGTCCGCCCACGGCCGTCCCGTCGCGCCCGGTGAGCCAGCTATGCTCACCACTGCGCGCGGGAGCGTCACGTTCAGGCCACTGGACAGGTGGTCGGTCAGGTGCCAGGGCAGGAGCAGCACCCGCCCAGCGTAGCCACCCCGGTCAGGCGACGCGCCGGGTGGCTGGGGTGCGCTCGCGCTCCTCGCCCGCCTTGCCGCCGGGGCGGGCCGCCTCCGCGGCGGCATCGGCGTGAGCAGCGCCGGGCTCGCTCACCGTCTTGCGGGTCCGGTAGCCAGGATGAGCAGCGGCGTAGTAAACCAGCGCCAGCCACCCGGCCAGGGCCACCAGGACGACCGGGATGAAGACCGGCACCAGTGCTGATCCAGTCATGAGACCTGTCCTGTCTTCCTGAGCGCGGGCCGATTGCGCCGCGCCCCGTCGCACCAGTGCAAACCGCCGCGGCCACCACTCCCAGGGCCGATAGGCCGCTGGCCGTGGGCCCAACGTCCCTCACCGCCGACTGCCGGCCAACGGCTCGGCTTCGGACTGCACGCCGGGCTCGGCGACTATCACGACCGGGCACGGCGCGGCGAGCAGGCAGTCGCGGGCGACGGGGCCCAGCGGGGCCCGGGGCTTGCCGACCGCGGCGCCGGCCAGATCAGCAGAGCGGGTGCTGCCCAGGACGAGCATGGCCGCGCCCGGCGCCCGGGCGAGAAGCACCCGGACCGGCAGCCCGTCGACGACCTCACATTCAACGGCGGACCAGCCGCCCGAGCCGACAACGTCTCGTATCAGCGCCTTCAGGGCCGGTCCCTCCGCTGCCTGACCGGCCCCGCCCTGCGCGGCGCCCGGCGGCGCATAGTGCGCCGGCTCGGCGGCATGCCGATCCCGGGCGCGCACAACGTGCAGCCGCATGCCCCGAAGCCGGGCCTCGGCGGCAGCCCAGCGGAGCGCGGCCGCCGAGGCCGCAGAACCGTCAACCCCTACCAGGATCCGCCCCGTGGAAGCCTGCAGTGCCATCAGCTCGAGCCTCCCTCCGGTGCATGGCCGGTGACCGAGTCGCGGATGACCACGACCGGACACGTGGCATGGTGCACGCAGTGCTGACCGGTCGACCCGAGCAGCGCCTCCACGAACCCGCCGTGGCCGCGACTGCCGACGACCAGCAGGTCGGCTCCGGCCGACTCATCCAGCAGCACCTGGGCGGCGTTCCCCTCCACGACCCTGCACGAGATCTTGACCGGCGCGGCGTCGGCGGCGACGCCGGCGATGGCGTCGCTGACGGCCTGCCGGGCCAGCTGCTCCCAGTTGACGTCCGACACCGGCACCGGGTAGCCGTACGTGGCAGGGACCTCCCAGGCGATGACGGCCTCCACAACGTCACCCGTGAGCTTGCCCTGCCTCACGGCCCACGACAGCGCCGCTCTCGACGGCGCCGACCCGTCCACTCCAACCACGATCCGCCGCTGGCCGCCGTTCTCGGCTCGGGCCGTCATGCCTGCCTCCTGGAACCCGTTGATGGTTGCGCTGGTCGTGCTTCAACGGTCGCGGTCACGGCTGTGTGAGGCCAGGGACCCTGGGCCCGGTGCCGGGAGACGTTGGTCCCGAGGTCGTGCCCGGCAGCCGGAAACGGGGCCGGCGCCCTATGGACCAAGGGCCTGGCCGGCTGGTGGCCTATGCCCCTGCTCGCCCGCATGGCCGCGAGGCAGGCTGATGGCACATACCGGCCGGAGGTGGAATGATCATGAGGGGACAGCCCCGGCGGCCGGCCCGCGCACCAGCTCGGACAGTGCGGTTGGCTCGCCTGCTCATCGGCCCGAACGGGCTGCGGCGGCCCTCCGATCGGCTGGAGGGTTTCCTGGTAATCCTGCTGGCCGCGGCGTTCCTCGCGGTTGCGGCGGCGGCACCCTACGTGGGCGAGCGCTTCTATCAGGCTCAGCGTGCCGACGCGGCCCGTCTGCACGCCGCCACGGCGGTGCTGACGCAGGCCGGGCCGTCCAACGACTACGTGACGACCATAGGCGAGGCCGCGGCACGCTGGCGGGCTCCGGACGGCCGGCAGGTGAAAGGCGTTCTCTCGACGGCCACTGCACCCGGTATCTCGGGCGCGGCGGCCGGAACTCACGTCCGGGTGTGGCTGACCGGCTCCGGCCAGCCGCAAGCACCGCCAGTGAGTGCCGCCGAGTCCGTCTTCAGTTCGGTCATCCTCGCCATCGGCGCGATGCTGGGCGTGGCGGTCGCGCTGCTCATCTGCTACTGGCTGGGCCGCCTGGCGATCGACCGGCGGCGCCTGGCCAAGTGGACGTCCGAATGGTCGCTGACCGGCCCACGGTGGACGACCAGGCTCTGACGACAGTCTCCGGGGGTGACCAGATGACCACGAAGACAACCGCTCCGTCGGCACGGCCGGCCGGCCAGCCTGGTGCGCCTGCCCGGCCGTGGCTGGCGCTGGGCGTCCTGTGCGTCTCGCTGCTGATCGTGACGCTGGACAACACGGTGCTCAACGTCGTGCTGCCGACTCTGGTCCGGGATCTGCACGCGACAACCAGCCAGCTGCAGTGGATCGTCGATGCGTACGTGATGGTGTTCGCCGGGCTCCTGCTGGTGGCCGGCAGCGTGGCCGACCGCGTCGGCCGGAAGCGGACGTTCCTGGCCGGCCTGGCCGCGTTCGCCGCCGGGTCCGCCTGGGCGGCGTTCTCCGGGTCGGTCGGCGTGCTGATCGCGGCGAGGGCGAGCATGGGCATCGGTGCCGCGCTCATCATGCCGTCGACGCTGTCGATCATCACGGACATGTTCCGCGGCGGCGCGGAGCGGCAGCGGGCCATCGGCCTGTGGGCCGGGACGAGCGGTGTGGGCATCGCGCTCGGCCCGATCATCGGCGGCCTGCTCCTGGCCCACTTCTGGTGGGGGTCGGTGTTCCTGATCAACGTGCCGATCGCCGTTGCCGGCATCGCGTGCGCGCTGCCGCTGGTGCCCGATTCGGCGAACCCGGCCGCCGCCGCTCCCGACCTGGCCGGCGCGCTGCTGTCGATCGCGGGGCTGGGCCTGCTGCTCTGGTCGCTTATCGAGGCGCCGACCCGCGGATGGTCGTCGGCCCTGGTGATCGGTACCGGGCTGGGCGGCCTCGCTGTGCTCGCCGCCTTCGGGGCCTGGGAGCGGGCCAGCAAGCACCCGATGCTGAACCTGGACTTCTTCCGGCGGCGGCAGTTCTCCGCGGCCATGTCCTCGGTCGGGCTGGTCACGTTCGGGCTCTTCGGCGCGCTGTTCGTGCTGACCCAGTACCTCCAGTTCGACCTGGGCTACACCGCGCTGCAGGCCGGAGTCCGGGTGCTGCCGGCCGCGGGGGCGATCGCGCTGGTTGCTCCGTTGTCCACGGCGGGTGTCCGGGCGGTGGGGACCAAGCTGACCGCGGCGGCGGGCCTGGCGATCATCGCCGGGGGCCTGTGGCAGATCTCCGGCGCCACCGTCGCCACCACCTACCTGGGCACGCTGCCCGGCATGATCATGCTCGGCGTCGGCGCCGGCCTGGTGATCCCATCGGGTACCGCCTCGGTCATGGGCTCGCTCCCCCGGGAGCACACCGGCGTCGGGTCAGCCACCAACGGAGCGGTCCTGCAGATCGGCGGCGCCCTGGGCGTGGCCGTGATCGGCAGCCTGCTCTCCACGCGCTACCAGGACAATGTCACCGCGGTGCTGGCTGCCTATCACATCCCGCCAGCGGTGCTGAGCACGATTCTCGGCTCGATCGGCGGTGCGCTCGCGGTGGCCACACATGTCAGCCCCGTCCTCGGCGCGGCCCTGGTTCGCCTGGCCAGGTCGGCCTTTGTCAGCGGCATGGACCTGGGCCTGACCGTCGGGGCAGCCGTGGCCCTGGGCGGCTGCCTGCTCGCGCTCGTGGCGCTGCCCTCCCGCCCGGCGCGGAATCACCCCCCTGAGGGCGGGTCTGGCCCGGGCCAATCCGGATAGGCAACTGGGTGACGCCGTGAGACTGGCGATGCCGCGCGGATACCGGCGGGCCTGGCTGCGCGGCGACCTGATCGCCGGGGTCACGGTCGCCGCCTACCTGATACCGCAGGTCATGGCCTACGCGACGGTCGCGGGCCTGAATCCGGTCACCGGCCTGTGGGCCGCCCTCCCGGCGCTGGTGGCCTACGCGATCTTCGGATCGTCACGGTCGCTGTCGATGGGCCCCGAGGCCACGACCGCGCTGATGACGGCCATCGCCATCCGGCCGCTGGCGGCCGGCGATCCGGCGCGGTACGCGGCACTGTGCGCCTCGCTTGCGCTGCTGGTAGGTGTGATGGCGCTCGGTGCCTGGGTGCTGCGGCTCGGTTTCGTGTCGGATCTGCTGTCCCGGCCCGTTCTGGTCGGCTACATGGCTGGCGTGGCCCTGATCATGATCGCTGACCAGCTGCGCCGGGTGACCGCGGTGCCGGTGACCGGGCAGGCTTTCTTCGCGCAGCTCGTTTCGTTCGGCCGCGGCATCGGCGGCGTGCAGCCGGCTACGGCCGCCGTGGCGGCCGCGGTGCTGATATTCCTGCTTCTGCTCGGATCACGCTGGCCGCACGCGCCGGGCCCGCTGCTCGCGGTGCTGCTTGCCACCGCGGTGGTGGTTGCGCTCGGTCTCGGCCGCCATGGCGTGAGCACCGTCGGGCCGGTGCCAGCGGCACTGCCGGTGCCGGCGCTGCCCAACGTTCACCCCGGCGTGCTGCGCGAGCTGCTGCTGCCGGCGTTTACCGTGCTCATCGTGGGGTTCAGCGATGACGTGCTGACCGCACGCTCGTTCAAGCGGCCCGGCGAGACCGTCGTGGCCAACCGCGAGCTGCTGGCGCTCGGCGTGGCCAACGCGGGCGCCAGCGTGCTGCACGGCTTCCCGGTGAGCAGCAGCGCCACCAGGACCGCCATAGCCCGGTCCACGGGCGCCAGGAGCCAGGTTTATTCGCTGGCCGCTGCCCTGTCCGCGCTGCTCGCGCTGCTGTTGCTGCGGCCGCTGCTGTCGCGCTTCCCCGACGCCGCGCTCGGCGCGATCGTCATTTACGCGGCCATCCGGCTGATCGACCTTGCCGCGTTCCGCCGGCTGCTCGCCTTCCGCCGCGTCGAGCTCGCGATCGCGGTCGCGACCTGTGTCGGCGTGCTGGCCTTCAACATTCTCTACGGCGTCCTGGTGGCGATCGGGCTGTCCGTCGCCGACCTGCTGGTCCGGGTGGCCCGCCCGCACGACGCGGTCCTCGGCCTGGTGCCCGGCCTGGCGGGCATGCATGACGTGGACGACTACCCGGAGGCGCGGACGATCCCCGGGCTGGTGGTGTACCGCTACGACGCGCCGCTGTTCTTCGCCAACGCCGAGGACTTCCGCCGCCGGGCCCTCGCAGCGGCCGGCCAGCAGCAGGGCCCCGTCCGCTGGTTCGTGCTCAACGTGGAGGCAAACGTCGAGGTGGACTTCACCGCGCTGGAAGCGGTGGACGCCGTCCGCCAGGAGATCGCCCGCGGGGGCGGGGTCTTCGCCCTGGCCCGCGTCAAGCAGGACCTGCTGGCCAGGCTGCGGGCGTTCGGGCTGGCCGAGGCCATCGGCGAGGAGCGCCTCTTCCCCACCCTCCCGACCGCGGTCGAGGCCTACCGGCAATGGGCCGCCCAGAACGGGCCGGAAACCGGCAAGAACGGCACGGTCTAGCGGCACCGGCATCCGGCCAGGGCCGAAAGACCCACCGGGAGGTGGCCAACGACCGTATCCGCGCCCGCGGGCGAGGGCAAGGCTGGGTGGAAGGGCGTTGCGACCGCGGGGCACCGCACGGAGCTGGGAGGAAGATCATGACCATCCGGGTCGGAATCAACGGGTTCGGCCGGATCGGGCGCACGTTCGTGCGGCGGGCGCTGGAACGGGACGACCTCGAGGTCGTCGCCGTGAACGACATCACCGACGCCCGGACGCTCGCGCACCTGCTCGAGTTCGACTCGACCTACGGGCGCCTGAGCGCCGAGGTCGGGCACACCGGCGAGTCGATCATCGTTGACGGTGACCCGATCCGGGTTCTGTCCAGCCGCGACCCTGCCGACATCGACTGGGGCGGGCTCGGTGCCGACATCGTGATCGAGTCCACCGGCAAGTTCCGCTCTCGTGACCAGGCGGCGCTGCACCTGAAGGGCGGCGCGCGCAAGGTGCTGCTGTCCGCGCCGGGCAAGGGCGCCGACCTGACCGTCGTGGTCGGGGTCAACGACGGCGCCTATGACCCGCAGCGCCACGACGTGATCTCCAACGCCTCGTGCACGACCAACTGCGTGGCGCCGATGGCGAAGGTCCTCAACGACTCCTGCGGCCTGGTACAAGGGCTGATGACCACTGTGCACGCCTACACCGGCGACCAGATGCTGCTGGACGGCCCGCACAAGGACCTGCGCCGGGCCCGCAGCGCCGCCGTCAGCATCGTGCCCACCACCACCGGGGCGGCCCGCACTACCGGGCAGGTGATCCCCGAACTGGCGGGGCGGCTGGACGGGGTGGCCGTGCGCGTCCCGGTGGAGGACGGATCGCTGACCGACCTCACCGCCGTGCTGGCCCGGGTGGCGACCTCAGAGCAGGTCAACGACGCGTTCGCGCGGGCCGCGGCGGGCCCGATGGCCGGTATCTTGCGTTACAGCACCGACCCGCTGGTGTCCCGCGACATCGTCGGCGACCCGTCCTCGTGCGTGTTCGACTCCGGCCTGACCCAGGCGGCGGGCACGCTGGTCAAGGTCTTCGGGTGGTACGACAACGAGTGGGGCTACACCTGCCGGCTCGCCGACCTGGCCGCGATCGTTGGCAGCCGGCTCTAATCTTGGCGGTGTCGGTCGGTTGGGCGAGACAGGGGCGCAGTGGATGATGAGTGAGTCGGGCAGCACCGGTCAGCGGGACGAGACAGGCGGCAAAACTGGCCAGATCGGCGTGTTTCTGCTGGATGATCACGAGATCGTCCGCCGCGGTGTGCGGGAACTGCTGGAATCCGAGCCGGATATCACCGTGGTCGGCGAGGCCGGGACCGCGGAGTCGGCGCTGGCCCGCATCCCGGCCCTGCGCCCCGACGTGGCGGTGCTGGACGTGCGGCTGCCCGACGGCAACGGAGTCGCGGTGTGCCGGGAGATACGCTCGGCGATGCCGCAGGTGGCGTGCTTGATGCTGACCTCCTTCGGTGACGACGACGCGCTGTTCGACGCGATCATGGCCGGGGCCGCGGGGTATGTGCTCAAGCAGATCCGCGGCACCGACCTGGTCGGCGCGGTCCGCACGGTCGCGGCGGGCCGGTCGCTGCTCGACCCGGAGGCGGCCAGCCGGGTGATGCGCCGGATGCGCGACCAGGCGGAACGGGCCGACCCGCTGGCCGGCCTGACCGGGCAGGAACGCAAGATCCTGGAGCTGATCGGGGAAGGGCTGACCAACCGGCAGATCGGCGAGCGGATGTATCTGGCCGAGAAGACCGTCAAGAACTACGTGTCCGCCCTGTTCGCCAAGCTCGGCATGGAACGCCGCACCCAGGCCGCCGCCTACGCCGCCCGTATCTTCGAGGACCAGGATCCAGACGCGCCGGAGCACCGCGGGCACTGACGCTCAGCGCGGGTGCACGACGGCGACAGGGCAGGCCGCGTGATGCAGCACGGCCTGGCTGACCGAGCCGAGCAGCATTCCCTGGACGCCGCCCCGCCCCCGCGAGCCGACGACGATCATGTCGGCATCGTGGCTGCGCTCACAGAGCACCGCTGCGGCCTGTCCGATGCTCAGCAGCGCCCGTACCTCCCCGGGCCCCATGAGGTCCCTGGCCTGCCGCAGCCCGTCGGCGATGACTCGCTCGCCAGCTTGCCGCGCCAGGCCCACGACGCCGGCCCCGCTGCGCAGTGCCGCGAAGCCGGGTGCGTAGGCATGACAGACCGTGAGCACGCCGTTGCGTGACCGTGCTTCCCTGGCAGCCCAGCACAGCGCGCGCTCGCTGCCGGGGGATCCGTCATACCCGGCGAGTATCCCGCCCGTCTCTCCGGCCAAGGCGACCTCCACTTCGTAACGCCGGGCCCGCCAGCGGTCTCACCTGCTGGCACGGATGCGGCGCCCGGTCATCTCGTTGACCGTGATCCGCAGATAGATGTCCTTGCTCCCGCCGGCCCATGGCTCGATTCGCAGGGAACGCACCGTTTCCAGCTCGGCTGGTGTGGTCACCACCTGGGCCAGGCCGCTCGCCAGGACGCTCCACCCCTCGGCCAGGGCCTCGTCGAGGCGGTCGACCTCGAACGACACCTGCGTTTGCGCGGCGGAGGCAACCATGTCGGTGTGCCGGCCGGTCCGCACGACGATGTCGCCGTCCAGCATCGCGTAGTTCACCGGGATCGCTTCGAGCCCTCGCTGCCCGGCGAACACCATCCGGCCCACGCCGCCGGTGCCGAGATAGCCACGGCATTGCGCCGGGCTCAGGGGCTCGGGCACCGGGCGCTGGACCGGCGGCTCAGCGCCGGGCGGCGTCCGCAGAGCACCGGCCAGCACCCCGACGCTAACCCCCAGCGCGTCGGCCAGCCGGGCCAGCCCTGACGGCGTCGGGTTCGGTGACGGGCTGGTCTCCAGGTACTTCAGGTACGACGGGGCCATCCCGGCCCGGGCGGCGGCCTCCTCCCGGGTCAGACCGGCCTCATAACGCTCTCGCAGGATCCGCCGCCCCAGGTCGGTCCCACCAGTGGTGATGCCGTCCATCACTGCCCCCTTCCAGCTCATCGTTCTCCCCCGCTGCCGCTCCGGCACCGGTGCAACTCGCCTGTCCTCTCAGCTGCTCCAGCTCCAGCCCATCTCGTTCCCTTGCTCCACGGGCAGGGGCAAACGGCCCTGGTCATGGGACCTTCTTCCTGGCGCCAACGGACACGGATGGCCCTGCCCGGGCCGACCTTTGCCTCTGAGCCACGGCTGACCAGCCGGGCACGCTCTGGGGATAGCGCAGCGGCCAGCCCGCAGCTGGGCGGGCGGCCGACTGCACCGAGGAGCTAGAAGCCGAGGAGCTAGAGAATGGCCGTGCGGGCTCGCGTGGGTGACTGGCTGCTGCCAGACGGCGAGCAGCGGCGGGCGGGCGTGATCATCGGCCTGCGGAATCCGGACGGGTCGCCGCCATATGTCGTCAAGTGGCTGAGCGACGGGCACATCGCGCTGGTCTTCCCCGGACCGTACACCAGGATCGTGCACGCAGAGCCGGCTGACGGGCAGCACGCTTGATGACCTTCGCGGGCCGCCCAAGGACCTACGTCCCTGTGCTCACCGGCCGCCGCGCGCCAGCGTGGAGTCCGTAATCATGCCAGGTCAGTGCGCACAGCGCCGACCTGACGGCAGATGAGGGAGGGATCATGTCCAGCCATCTCGGCGTCCGGTTCCCCCACCGGGCGCAGCAGGGATCAACCGAGCAGATGTCCCCGCGAAACCAGCAGAAGGCCCACGCCCTTGGAGTCACGTCGGCGACGGGCCTGGTCATCGGGAGCATCGTCGGCACGGGAGTGTTCGCGATGCCAGCCGTGCTGGCCGGGGCCGGAACCAGTTCGCTGGCCACGCTGGCCGTCATCGCGATCGGCGCGATGCTGCTGGCTGTCATGTTCGGCCAGCTCACCAAGCGGGTGCCGAACTCCGATGGCGGTCTTTACGCGTACGCCAGGCACGAGTTTGGTGACTTTGCCGGCTACCTGACCGGCTGGTGCTACTGGATCCAGGCCTGGGCCGGCAACGCCGCGATCGTGTCGGCCTGGGTGCTGTACGTCGACGCGCTGTTCGGGATCAGCAAGCCGTCGGGGATGACGAACTGGGGCATCGCGCTGCTGGGCCTGTGGGTCCCGGCGGTGGTGAACCTGGCCGGGGTCAGGAACATGGCCTGGTTCCAGAACCTGACGGTCGTGCTGAAGTTCCTGCCACTGCTGTTCGTCGGCGTGGTTGGCTGGTTCTTCGTTTCCAAGGCGAACTTCGGCCCGTTCAACGCCTCCGGCGGAAGCCTGTACAGCGCGATCGGTATCGCCGCGGGCGTGGCGCTGTTCTCGTTCATCGGCGTCGAGGTGGCGGCGATCACTGCCAAGCGGGTGCGTAACCCGCGGCGGAACGTCGGCCTGGCGTCGGTGGCCGGCACGGCGGCCTGCGCGATCCTGTATGTGCTGGTGACCGCCGCCGTGATGGGCCTGGTCCCGCACCACGTGCTGGTCAACAGCACCGCGCCGTTCGTTCCCGCGTTCGAGACGATCTTCACCCACGGCGCCTGGGCCGGCAAGCTGGTCGCCGCGCTCGCGGTCGTGTCCGGGATCGGCGCGCTGAACGGCTGGACCCTGGTCACCGCCGAGGTGTCCAGGGCGCCCGCCAACGACGGCCTGTTCCCGCGGCCGTTCGCCTGGGCCGACCGCAGGGACAACGCGTGGTTCGGCATCGTGGCGGCGGCGGTGCTGCCCTCGCTGCTGATGCTGTGGGCCTACACCACGAAGACCGGGCTGACGGTCTTCACCTACCTGGTCGACCTCACCGTGGTCACGGTCGCGATTCCCTACCTCATGTCCGCGTGCGCACAGCTCGCCTACCTGGTGTCCAAGCGCCGCCGCGTGCAGGGGTGGCTGCTCGCCCGCGACCTGATGATCACGGCCGCCGCGGTCCTGTTCTCCATGTGGGTCACGTTCGCCGCCGGGTACGCCGCCGTGTACGAGGCCATGGTGATCGTGCTGGCCGGCATCATCATCTACGCATTCCTCAAGGCCAGCCGCGAGCGCAACGGCCAGGTCGCGGCGCCACAGGACGCCCCGAGCGTGGAGGAAGGGCGATGAGCTTCAGCGTGCAGTCGGAGGTCGGGCAGCTCCGCCAGGTCATCGTGCACCGGCCAGGGCTCGAGCTGTCCCGGCTGACCCCGCAGAACATCGAGGGCCTGCTGTTCGACGACGTGATGTGGGCCAAGCGGGCAAAGGAAGAGCACGACGTGTTCGCCGAGGAGCTCCGCGAGCGCGGCGTGACCGTCCACTACTTCGGCCAGCTGCTTGCCGAGACGCTCGAGCAGCCGGCCGGGCGGGAGTTCGTTCTCGACCGCGTGTGCACGCCGGCGATGCTCGGGCCGGAGCTCGTGCAGCCGGTCCGGCAGCTCTTCGAGAACCTCGATGGCGCCAGCCTCGCCGAGCATCTGGTCGGCGGTGTGCTGAAGGCGGATCTGCATCCCGTGCGGGCGCAGAGCCTGAAGTGGGACATGCTGCGGGCGGACGACTTCGTGCTGCCGCCGCTGCCCAATCACCTGTTCCCGCGCGACAATTCCTGCTGGATCTACGGCGGCGTCTCGGTCAACCCCATGGCCAAACCGGCCCGTCAGCGCGAGAATGCCGGTCAGGTCGCCGCACCACAGGACGCTCCCGAAGCGGAGGCAGGGCGATGAGCTTCAGCGTGCAGTCAGAGATCGGACAGCTCCGTCAGGTTGTTGTGCACCGGCCAGGACTCGAGCTGTCCCGGCTCACCCCGCAGAACATCGGCGGCCTGCTGTTCGACGACGTGATGTGGGCAAAGCGGGCAAAGGAAGAGCACGACGTGTTCGCCGAGGCGCTGCGCGAGCGCGGCGTCACCGTGCACTACTTCGGCCAGCTGCTGGCCGAGACGCTCGGCCAGCCGACCGGGCGGGAGTTCGTCCTGGACCGGGTGTGCACGCCGGAGGTCCTCGGGCCGGAGCTCGTGCGACCGGTACGGCAGCTCTTCAACGATCTGGACGGCGCGAGCCTGGCCGAGTATCTGGTCGGCGGGGTGCTCAAGGCGGACCTGCGGCCAGTGCGGGCGCGGAGCCTGAGATGGGACCTGCTGCGCGCCGACGATTTCGTGCTGCCGCC
>JASHQP010000489.1 GCA_030039095.1 Streptosporangiaceae bacterium | reverse complement strand
CGCGGCGCCTCGGGCTGCGAGGCAGGCGCCAGCAGCCGGCCCGGGGTGAGCACCATGGTCACGGTCCCGGCGGCCGGCAGCTCAGCCGCGGCGGCGCCGTCGCGCACCGGCAGCGGCAGGCCGCCCGCTTCCTCGCACGGTCCGGTGCCGCTGGCAGCCGCCACACCGGTGAGAAGGGTCACCGATGCGCTGGTGGGCTCGGCCCGCCCGGACACGTCGCGCAGCCGGACCATGACGTCGCGCGCCACACCCGCCGGGGCCACCGGAGCCACCGGAGCCACCGGAGCCACCGGGTACAGCGGATTGCCGAGGGGCTTCAGCGCGGACAGCACGGCGGTGGGCGGGTCGGCGGCTGCCAGGCTCGCCGTGGCCGGAAGCGGCCCGTCGTGCAGCCCGGTCTCGCAGGCCAGCAGGTCGTGGTTGTAGTCCTCACCAGCCAGCGGGAACCCGGCGCTGCGCCAGTCACCGGGACCGGCAGCCAGCGCGTACTCGAACGTGTGGCTCCAGTGCTGGAACGCGAAGCTGCTGCCGTCCGGCGTCGCGCGCTTGTCGCCGTCGATCCAGACGCCACACGGCCAGCTGCTGCACGCGCGCATCAGCGAGATCAGCAGCGTCCCGTCCGGGGTCACCAGGCTGCCGGGTGTGCCTCGGTTCAGCAGCGCGACCGACAGGCCCGCGAGCTCGTCGGCGTCGTCACCGCCGCCCCCGGCGCCGCGCGCCTCGATCACCGCGTCACCGGCGTCGGCGGCCAGGGCACGGATCGCCGCCGGAAGATCGCCGCCGGCGACCACCAGCACCGGGAGGTCGGTCACACCGCGCAGGTCGCTGCCGGGCGCGAAGGCGTCCTGCCTGCTCCTGGCCGCCGGCACCCAGAGCACACCGGATTCGGCCAGGGCAGCGGCGGCGGCCGGCGTGGCGGTCCCGGCCGCGGCGAGCACCGCGGCGGTGAACGGGTTCTCGGCCGGGCCGCCCAGCGCCACGCGGACATCGGGAAGGTTGGAGTCCACGTCGATCGACCCGTACCGCGGGCCGTCCGGCCGCGAGCAGGTCGCGGTGACCCCCGCGCGGGCCAGCGCCACCACCAGCTCCCTGACCGCCTCCTGGCACCCGTCGAGGACCTTCGGCGTGATCACCTCGGCGACGCCGATAGCGTGCATCCGCGGCCCGCCTTCCGGGCCGGCAACGGCCACCCGGGCGGTGGATCCGACGCCGAACCACTCGTGCGCGGGGTTGTCCAGCGTGTAGTCGTGCTCGGCCACGTCGGTGTCGGCCGAGCCGGGCGAGCGCCCGATCACCGCGACCGCGGTCTGGTACACCGGCAGACCGCCGGGCACCCGGGCCGGGAAGCGCACCCGCAGCAGCCGGTCCTGCCCGGCCCAGCCGTCCACGTGGGTCCGGAACTCGACCCGGTCGGCGCCGTCCCACAGCAGCGTTTCCTGGGTGATGCGTAGTTCCTCGGTACTGAACTCGGCGATAAGGCGGGAGCCGACCGGGCATCGCTCGGCCCGGACGGCCGCGGCCAGGCCCGCCGAGCCGCGGCCCGGCCCCTTCGGGCACAGCAGCCACGGGCCCTCGTTCCAGCGCGGGTGCTGGGCGTATTCCTCCTGGAGCACGAGCTCGTTGCCGGGCCCGGCGAGCAGCTCGGCGCCGGAGCGCTTGTCCAGCAGCCTGGCCAGGGTGCCGCCGCTCGCCGGGTCCGCCTCCACCAGGAAAGCCGCGTTCTCGATCACGGTGCCGCCGGCGGGTTGCCACCCGGCGATGCGTTCCGGCCCTTCGGCGGGAACAGCGAGGTAGGTCCGGTACCCCAGGGCGGGCACGTCCTGCGCCCGGAAGGTGAGCGTGAGGCCGGCCAGCGTCCCGTCCTCGTGCCAGGTGGCACCCTCGGCGAGGCAGGGCACGTCCGCGCCGGTGTCGTCGCGCAGCACGGCCCAGCCGGCCCCCGGGCCGGCGAACTCCAGCGTGATCCTGGCCAGGCCCGACCGCGGCTGGGAGAGCGTGTTGAAGACCACGACCGCCCGGGCCGTGCCGCCGGTTTGCGGGCCGGCCGCCGACGCGGTGGCCGCCAGCCCGGCGAGGTGCCGGGCCGCGCCCAGGCGAGCCGTGTCGCCGCGCTCGAACGCCTCCCGCCACCCACCCAGCAGGTCCAGGTAGGTCTGGTCGCCCTCGACGCCGGTGATCGCGTCGTGGTGCGCTCCGAACATCAGCAGGCGCCACGCCTTGTCCACGGAAGCCGCCGGGTACTCCGCGCCCGCCAGCCAGGCCAGGGTGGCCAGCCGCTCGCCGTCCTCCACCGCGGTCTCCGCGGCCCGCTGGGCCTGCTTGGTGTCGATGTAGGACACGTCCTTGCCGGTGTACACCGGGTTCATGTCCCTGGTCTGCGGAGAGATCCAGACCTCGCGCTCGGCCGCGTCCTTGCGCACGGCGGCGAAGAACTCCGACGGCAGCGCGGTGACGAACCGGGGCCAGACGTAGCGCTCGTTCCAGTCGCGGTGGATCCCGGTGACCCAGCGGGACGGGATCACGTGATCGGCGCCGACCGGCAGCAGCACGTTGCGGGTGGCCGCAACGGGAGCCAGCTGGCTGAACTGCTCGTAGGCGGCCTGCTCGGCGGCCTCGAGGGTGGCGGCGGTGCTGGTCACCCAGCCCGCGCCGTAGTGGTTGGCCATGTAGCTGGTCAGCAGGCCGCTGCCGTCGGGGGAGAGCCACTCGAACTCGGACGGGAACTGCATCCGGCGGTTGTCGCCGACCATCCGGTTCGGGCCCCACTGGTGGAACGGGCCCCTGGCCCACGACGACTCGGTCATCCCCGCCGCCGCCATCAGCCCGGGGAACGCGGGGTCGAGCCCGAACGCGTCCAGCATCCACGCCGCTGACGGGTCAGCCCCGAGCACCTCGCGCTGGAAGGCCAGGCCGGCGATCATGTTGCGGATCGTCGACTCGGCGCTGGTCAGGTTCGTGTTCGGCTCGTTGTAGGTGCCGCCGACGATCTCGATGCGGCCTGCCTTGATGAGCGCCAGCAGGTCCGCCCGGTCCTCCGGGTGGGCATCGAAGTGCGGCTTCAGGTAGTCGATCTCGGCCAGCACGAACTTGTAGTCCGGATCCCGCCTGGCCTCCTCGAGATGGAGGCGGACCAGCTCGAACGCGACCCGCGTGTCCGGCACGTGGCCGTCGGCGTCCGGCAGGAAGATCCGGGACTCGGTGAACTGCCCCTGGGTGCTCCACCAGACCGGATCGTAGTGAAAATGGCTGACCATCCACATGGTCCAGCCGGGCTCGCCGGTGCTGATCGTGGCCGCCCGCTCCGCGCGCAGCGCCGCAGCCGGGTTCTCGGCGACGACGGTGACCTGCACCGGGGTGCCTGCCGCGTGCGGAGCCGCGACCTCGATGCCCACCTCGACGTCCCGGCGCTGGCCCGGCCCGGGCGCGGTGACCACCGCCGGCTGCGGCGTGGTCACCGCGGGGCCCTCGACCCGGACGGTGACCTGGCCCTCGCCGCCCGGAACGCGCCCCGCGCTGCCGTCCTCGCCATCCAGGGTCACCCGGACGATCGCGAGCGGCCGGGCGGGGCTGCCGACGAAAAGGCCGGTCGAGGTCACGTCGCTGATCCGCATGCCTCATCGTCGCACGAACGCGGGCGGGGGCCGAGGTCCGCACGACGCCGCGTGCGGCCGGCCGTCTTGTCAAAACAAGTGTTTCGAGCGTATCGTTTCGAAACATGTCTTCCAATGAACCGGCGGCATCGCCGCGGACGGACCTCCCGCACCTCGAGGTGCGGGACCCGAAGATGATGCGCGCGCTGGCCCACCCGCTCCGGATGGCCCTGATCGAGGCCATCGGCAGCGCCGGGGCAAGGACGCTCACCGCGACCGAAGCCAGCGAGCTGCTCGGTGAGTCACCGGCCAATTGCGCCTTCCATCTGCGCACCCTGGCCAAGTACGGGTTCATCGAAGAGGCGGGCGGCGGCCGCGGCCGGGAGCGCCCGTGGCGGCTGAAGTACCGCGGCCTCGAACTCACCCCGCCGTGGCAGGACGCCGAGACCAGGCTCGCGGCGCACGCCGTGGCCTCGGTCTGGATCGACCGGTGGCTGGCCCGGGCCAGGGACCGGCTGATGCGGGTGATCGGCTACCCGGCTACCTGGCAGGAGGCGACGCTCGCCACCCAGACGAACCTGTACCTGACCGCTCAGGAGGCCAGGGCCCTGGACCAGGCCATGCACGAGCTGCTCGAGCCGTACCAGGCCCGGAGGGACGACCCCGCGCTGCGGCCACCCGGCAGCGCGCACTACGAGGTGATGTTCTTCGGGTACCCGCTCGACGAGCCGCCCGGGGATCCAGCGCCGGATCCCGAAGATCCCCGGACGGCCGCGCCCCGCGGCCCTTCGGCGCCGACCGCCCAGGGGAGCTGATATGCGCCGGCTCATCTCGCACCGCGACGCCCGCATCTATATCGCCGGGCAGAGCTTCTCCGTGATCGGCGACAGCGCCCTGTGGCTGGCCATGGGGATCTGGGTCAAGATCCTCACGGGTAGCAACAGCGCGGCCGGCCTGACTTTCTTCGCGTTCATCTGCGGGTGCATGACCGCGCCGCTGTCCGGGGTGGTCGTCGACCGGCTGCGGCGCCGGCCGGTGCTGATCGCGGCCAACGTGGGCGGAGCCGCGCTGGTCTGCCTGCTGCTGCTGGCAGGTGGCCGGGGGCAGGTCTGGCTGGTCTACGCGGTGATGTTCGGCTATGGCGCAGCCAACGGCCTGATCACGGCCGCGCAGACCGCGCTGCTCACCGACCTGGTCCCCGGCGAGTTGCTGGGTGAGGCCAACTCGGCACTGCAGATGCTCTCGCAGGGCCTGCGGCTGATCACGCCGCTGCTCGGGGCCGGCCTGCTGGCCTGGGCCGGGGCACGGCCGGTCGTCCTGCTGGACGCGGGGACGTTCGCGGTCGCGGCGGCGTCCGTGCTCGCGCTCCGGCTGCGCGAGCCGCGGCCGGAGCGGTCGCCGGTCCGCTGGCGGGCCGAGTTCACCGCCGGGATCCGCCACGTCGCCGATACCCGCGCACTGCGGCGGCCGCTGATCGCGTGCCTGATCGCGGTGAGCGCGTTCGGCTTCTTCGAGACGGTGCCGTTCGCGGTCGTCGGCCAGGGCCTGCACCGCAGCCCGGAATTCCTCGGCGTGCTGAACAGCCTGCAGGGGGCCGGCGCACTGATCGGCGGCGCCCTGGCCGCCCTGGTGATGCGGCGCACCAGCGAGCGGGCCCTGATGGCCGGCGGCCTCGCGGCCTGCGCGGCGGCCACGCTGCTGCTGGTCACCGGGTCGCTGCCACTGGTCCTGCTCGCGATGGCCGGGGTCGGCCTGTGCGTGGTCTGGATCAACGTGGGCGCGGTCACGCTGATCCAGCGCCGCACGCCGGGCCCGCTGATCGGCCGGGTCGACGCGGCTCTGGAGTTCGCTGTCGTGGTGCCCCAGGCAGCCTCGATCGCGCTGGGGGCCGCGCTGATCGCCGCGGTGAGCTACCGCATCCTGCTCGTCGCCATGGCCGTGGTCATCGGGCTCTCCGCGGGCTACCTGGCCACCGGGCGCGAACCAGACGATCAGAACGCCGCGAGCGCATTGCAACAGGCAGATAGCATGCCGAGGGAGTCAGCGGGAACATTCTAGGGAGCATCTCCCGCGGAGAGCGGAGCGTGAACTGCCCATGCCTGACGCCCCAGTGACCCTGAGGGACGTGGCGGTTCGTGCTGGCGTGCATCCGGCGACGGCCTCCCGCGCGCTGAACCCCGAGACCCGGATCCTGGTCAGCGAGGACACCGCGCGCCGGGTGCTCGACGCCGCCGAGGCGCTCGGCTACAGCCCGAACCCGGTGGCCAGGAGCCTGCGCACGCGACGGTCGCACACCGTCGGCGTGCTGATACCCGACCTGAACAACCCGCTGTTCCCGCCGATGGTCCGCGGGCTCGAAGACCGGCTGGCCGCCGCCGGCTACGTGGCGCTGATCGGCAACACCGATTCCGACGACAAGCGCGAGCGCATGGTCTTCGACCAGATGCGGGCCAGGCACGTGGACGGGCTGGTGCTGGCCACCGCGCGGCTGCGCCACCCGCTGCTCGCCGAGGCCTCCCGGGCCGAGATCCCGGTGGTGCTGATCAACCGGCTGGCGCAGGACTACAGCTTCCCGTCGGTCACCGTCGACAACGAGCGCGGGGTCCGGATGGCCGTCAGCCACCTGGCCGGGCTCGGGCACCGCCGCATCGCCCACATCGCCGGCCCGCAGGAGATGTCCACGGGGCTGTCCCGCTACCGCGGGTTCGTCACCGCGATGGAGTCCAGCGGCCTGCAGGTGGACAGCGATCTGGTGGTCTTCGCCAAGGCGTTCACGGTCGAGGAGGGGCTGCGGTGCGCCCGGCTGCTGCTCGAGCGCGGCGGCGGTCAGCCGGGCCGGGAGGGGCCGGCGGACTGCACGGCGATCGCCGCCGCCAACGACATGCTCGCGGTCGGCTGCTACGCGGCGCTGGACGAGTACGGGCTCAGCTGCCCCGAGGACATCTCCGTGGTCGGCTTCAACGACATGCCGTTCATCGACCGGCTCCGGCCACCGCTGACCACGATCCGCTTCCCGCACTATC
The DNA here is from genome assembly GCA_030039095.1 of Streptosporangiaceae bacterium. Next base: position 7,712 of record JASHQP010000489.1, on the reverse strand, counting down.
AGGTCGGCACCGAGGCCGCCCAGCTGCTGCTGGAGCGGATAGCCGAGCACTCGGGCCCGGTAAAGATCCTCTACCTTGCTCCCGAGCTGATCATCCGCGGTTCCACCGCACGGCCGCCCGGCCGGACCGGCTGAGCGCCGCGCGGGCAGGCGCCGGCCGTCCGCCAGCGCTATCCGGCCGAGGTCCGGTCCGCCACCGGGCCGTTGTTGCATCCGATTGCGGAAGATTCTGGGCCGCCCGCCTCCGGCGCGGGGATTTCAGGCAATCGTTTGGCCACACCCGTTGACAATTGGGCGGCGACTGCGCCACGCTCGATTGTGCAAACGATTGTAACCGTGGGGCAGGTGATGAGATGGCGGACCAGCGCGGCGACCGCCGACTCGGGTGGCTGGGAACCGGGCGAATGGGTGCAGAACTGGTCCGCCGGCTGCTGGCCGCCGGCCACGACGTCTCGGTCTACAACCGGACGCCGGCCAAGGCACAGCCACTCGCCGCGCTCGGCGCCAAGGTCGTCGACTCGGCTGCCGACCTGGCCAGATGCGAGATCGTCTTCGCGATGGTCGGCACGTCCCAGGACCTGATCGACGCCGTGCTCGGCGCCGACGGGCTGCTCAGCGGTGCGGCGGCGCCGTCCATCCTGGTCGACTGCTCCACCGTCTCCGCCGAGGCGTCCGGGCGAATCCGTGCCGACGCGGAAGCCCGCGGCACCGCGCTGCTCGCCGCTCCGGTGATGGGCAACCCTCGCGTCGCCAGCGCGGGCAGGCTGACCATGGCCGTCTCCGGGCCGCGTGCGGCCTTCGATGAAGCCGAGCCGTTCCTGGGCCTGCTCGGTGCCGGAGCCACGTACGTGGGCCAAGGAGAGCTGGCCCGGATCGTGAAGCTGTGCCACAACCTCTTTCTCGGCACCGTGGCCCAGTCCATGGCCGAGATCACCGTCCTGGCCGAGAAGAGCGGGGTCAGCAGGGAGGCGTTCCTGGCCTGCATCAACTCCAGCGTCATGGGCTCGCTGTTCACGCGGTACAAGACTCCGGCATACGTCAACCTCGACTTCACGCCGACCTTCACCGCCACTTTGCTGCGCAAGGATTTCGATCTCGGACTCGCCGCCGCCAGGGAACGCGAGGTCCCGCTGCCCGTGGCCTCGCTCGTGCACCAGATCGTGCAGGGCCTGGTCGGCCGGGGTCACGGCGGGCAAGACTTTGCCGCGCTGCTCCAGCTCGAGGCCGAGTCGGCCGGCCTGAGCATGGTCAGCGAGGACGCCGAGGTCTCCGACGGCCTGGAGCCGCCGCAGGCCGGCGAGGCGGAGCGCATCGGCACAGAGACCACGCACTGACTGGGCCCCTGCGGAAACCGGAGGGAGCGCCGGTATGAGATCTCACCGCGCCCGGTTACTGTCCCTCAGTGCTGCCGCCGTCCTGGCTGCCTCATCGAGCACCTCGCCGGGCGAATCCGCGAGCTCAACGCCGCGGGCACGACGTTCCTCATCGTGGACCACAACACGGACTTCGTGATGGGGCTGTGCGGCCACGTCACGGTGCTCGACTCCGGCACCGTCGTCGCGGCCGGGCCGCCGGGCATCATCCGGAGCGACCCGAAGGTGCTCGACGCCTATCTCGGCGTCGCGGAGGAGGACGACGCTGCTGCGGCCCCGCTGCGGCAGCATCGCGTTCCGCGGGGAATCGCCGGTCGGCAAGAGCCCGCGGCAGATCCTGGACGCCGGCCTGGTGCACGTGCCGCAGAATCACAGCCTCTTCCGGGACATGACGGTCAGGGAGAACATCGAGCTCGGCGGCTACACCATCAGGGACCGGGCGCTGATCGGCCGCAGGCTCGCCGACATCGAGCAGACGTTCCCGCAGGTCACGTCCTGGAGCCGGAAGAAGGCGGGATCCTTGTCCGGCGGGTGCGCCTGGCCGGAACCGGCGAGCAGGTGCTCGGGCACCCGGAGATCGGCGCTCTCTACCTCGGCGGGTCGCCAGCGACCTGATCCGGCGCCAGGCCGGCCAGCGCGTGCAGGGCCGGGCCGGCCATCCGCTGCACCGTCCACTCGTCCATCGCGGTGGCTCCCAGCGCCCGGTAGAAGCCGATGGCGGGAGTGTTCCAGTCCAGCACGGCCCATTCGAATCTCGCGTAGCCGCGCTCGGCGCAGATCCTGGCCAGCTCGGCGAGAAGTGCCTTGCCGTACCCGTGCCCGCGCAGCTCCGGCGTCACGTACAGGTCCTCCAGGTAGATCCCGTGCCTGCCGGTCCAGGTCGAGAAGTTGAGGAACCAGAGCGCGAACCCGGCCACCGCGCCGTCGTGGACGGCCACGTGCGCGAACACCGCAGGCTGCTGCCCGAACAGGGCACGCCGCAGGTCGTCCGGAGAAGCCACGACCTGATCGGCGGACCTCTCGTACTCGGCGAGCTCGCGGACCAGCCGGTGGATCGCGGGGACGTCATCCGGGCTGGCCGGCCTGATCACGGCCGCCCGCCCGCGGGCACGGCGAACCGGTACCTGAGCCGGAACCTGTCCGCGGCGATGACGATCTCCCCGGCCTCGACCGGTTCGCCGGACGCCAGGTGCAACCGCTCTATGACCAGTGCGGGAGCCCCGGCGGGCAGGCCGAGAGCCGAGGACTCCGCGCGCAGCGACGGGCGCACCGACACCTCCTCGACCACCCTGTCCACCGTGATCCCGATCGAGGCCATCCGCTCGATCACGCCGCGCCCCGCGAGCGGGCCCTGCTCCGGCAGGGCGACCGGGGTGTCGGCGGTGACGCGGTCGGGCTCGTAGCTCGTGGCCAGCTGCACCGGCTCGGCGTCGGCGATCAGCAGGTACCGGGTGCTCATGACCCTGTCGACGCCGGGCTCCAGGCGGAGCCGCCGCGCGATGTACGGCGGCGGCACCAGGTGCTCGGTCTGATGCTCCCAGGCCAGGCGGCGGGCGGCGGGCGGCCCGCTCCCGTCGCCGTTCGCGGCCCGCTCGTCCAGGCCGAACGGCGAGCCGGGGAAGTGCAGCCTGTCGTGCTCGAGGTAGCTGGCCGCTGGCACCCGGCGCACATACGAGCCCGATCCGGCCCTGGCCTCGATCAGTCCCTCGCTGGCCAGGACCTGCAGGGCGTGCTTGGCGGCGGTCTCCCCGACGCCGTAGTTGGCGATGATCGCGTTCCGTGAAGGCACCCGCGCGCCCGGAGGCAGCACGCCGCCGCGGATCCGCTCGCGCAGGTCCTCGAGCACCCGGAGATACACCGGGTCGGTAGGGGCGCTCATAGCAAGACGTCCAGCCCTCCTGAAACACGCCCGAAGGCGAGACGCCATTCTGCCGGACGCCGAGGTCACGCTGAGACCCAAGCGGCGTCTTGTGATCATTTCTTTCTGGCAGGCGGGCGGGAGCTCAGCCGGCGGCCCCCGGGGAGTGCCCGTGGGGCGGCGGGACGCCGAGTGCCGGGTTGCGGTCGAAGAAGCCGGTCGGCTTCAGCGTGAACCCGCACCGGGCCACCGGCATCACCGGCCAGTCCTCCGGCCGCGGGAAGTGCGTGGGCCCGAACGTGTGCCACAGCACGATGTCCGCGCCGTCGATATCCCGGTCCGCGGCCACGTAAGCGGGCAGGCCGGCGCCGCCGGGGTTCTGGTTGACGAAGTCGCCCGCCGGGTACCGCTGCGCGGGGTCGTACCTGGTTACCCATAGATGGTTAGCAGCGAAGCCGGCCCTAGCATGCACCGAGGCGGACGGGTCGGCCAGCAGCACCGGCGCGCCCTCCGGGTACAGCGTGTAGCCGGTGGGCTTGCCGTAGGCGTTGGCTCGCTCGGTGCTGACCACGCGCCAGGTACGGGCGCGCGCCGCGTCGCACCGCCGCGCGGCACCTGCCTCGCTGGTCAGCCGCGTCACGGTCCGGGCGATCGCGTTCCCGTACGGGTTGCCCGGGCCGGCCGGCAGGCCGCCGAGGTCTACTTCATCCACGGCATTGACCAGTCCGTCCACGGTCATGTCCAGCCGCGCGCTGAACAGGTGCTGGTGCACCGGCCCGCCCAGGCCCGGCGCGACCTCCTCGGCGTGCGGGGAGTCGCCGCCCGGGTAGCTGGCGGTGAACAGTGCGCCGGACATCTTGACCTCGTGCTCGATCGTGCCGTCCAGGTAGAAGTACCAGTAGAAGCCGTAGTCGTAGTTGCCGACCGTGGCCCAGGACGAGACAACCAGCCGGCGCTGGCGGCGGGTCTGGGCGGAGCCGTTGAAGACGTCGGTGTGCTTCCAGAGGACGCCGAAGTCCTCCTCGTGGACGCAGACCGCGTTGCGGATCTCCTGCGGCGCGCCGAAGTCGTCGGGCACCACGGCGTCCAGGTAGGCGATCTCACCCAGGCAGTCGCAGCCACGCTCCAGCGAGTTGGTCCACTTGCCGAGCAGGTACTCGCCGCAGTCGAAGTACGTCTGCCAGTACCGGAACCGCGGATCGCCGTACGGCACAACCAGCTCGGGGATGGACGCGCGGTAGATGACCGGACGTCCATCCAGGCTGATCTGGTGCAGGATCAAGCCCTCCCGAGCGTCGAAACCGACCCGCAGGGACCAGCCCTGCCAGCGCAGCCGCTGGCCGTCCACCGTGAAGCTCGGCCCCTCCGGCTGGGTGATCTCGATCGGCCGCAGGCCCTCGCGCAGCGGCCCGCGCACCTCCGGGTCGTCGTAGTCGCCAGCCTGGACGGGCACCGGCCGCTCGAACTCGTCGACGATCTTGAAAACCTTGCGCTCGACCAGATCGACGTACGCGGCGATCCCGTCCACCGGGTGTGCCCACACGTAGTCGTGCTCGCGCTCCTGGCGGAACGCCAGCACCCGGACGAACCGGCGCCGCTCGTCGTCGCCCTCGTCGAACGATCCGGCGGTCTGCGGCAGGGCCCGGATCCTGGTCACGTCCGTCAGGCCGCGCCGGGCCATCGCCGCCCGCCACCCCGGATCGGCGCGCACCACGTCCTCGACGATGCCGAACTCCTCGCTGTAGATCGGCACCTGGCCGTCGGCGGCCGTGTCGAGCACCCGGCGCGACACCATCCGGCCCTCACCGAGCGACACGATGACGTCCGCGGACTCGCCGGTCGCCCCGTCGATCAGGAATGCCCGCAGCCGGCGGTCCGGCCGCCCGGCCAGCACCTCGTCCTTGGGCGGCTCGTCCAGGCCGTAGTAGGCGAACCTCACCGTCTCGCCGAGCAGGCCGGCCGCGGCCAGGATGTCCCGCCCGGCCAGGAACTCGGCGCCGCTCGCCGGGTCCAGCGGATGCACCGCCTCCTGCGGTGACTGCGCCGGCCGGGTCTCGGTGTCGGTCATTCGTCGGCCACGATCGAGCCGACGCGGTCGCCGAGCTGCGGGTCACGGCGGTTGAGCATGTAGGCATAGATCACCGAGATCACGACGATGACCAGCGCCGCGTACGGGAACCAGTCATAGGGCTGTGGCTGCGGCGGTTTGCACAGGTAGTAGACCGGGACGGCGATCACGATCATCCCGAGCACCGGCAGGATCAGGTGCTTGAGCACGTTGAACTCCTGCGGCCGGTACTTCCGGTAGTAGAACGGCAGCGCCAGATTCGACAGGAAGTACACCACGAGGATCAGCAGCGTGCCCATCGTGCCGGACTCGTCGAAGAAGTTGAGCCCATCCATGCTGCCGCTCGCGCCGCCGATCAGGTGGCCGAGCGCCCAGAACAGGATGATCCCGCCCGCAATGCCGATGAACACGTAGATCGCGTTGACCGGCGTCTTGCGGGTCGGGTGCACCTTGCCGATCCAGCGCGGCAGCAGTCCCTCGCGGCCGGCGTTGAAGATCAGCCGGGCCTGCGAGTTTACCGCCGCGATCAGCACGCCTACGGTGGACGTCAGCCCGGCCAGGTAGGCGATGACCGATACCTTGGCCAGCGTAGAGTGCGCGACGGTGATGAACGGGATCGGAGCGGCCGCGAGCGCGGTGCCGTTGTCGTGGAAGTCGCTGACCGTGGCGTACGCGACCAGCAGGTAGAGCACGGCCATCAGCGCGATCGACAGGTACACGGCACGCGGGACGTTGCGCCGCGGGTCGCCGGTTTCCTCGGCCAGCGCGGCCGAGTTCTCCCAGCCGATGAAGATGTACACGGCCAGCGGGAAGCCAGGCGCGAGTCCGCTGAAGCCGTTGTTCAGGTGGCTCCACTCGAACGGCGCGGCGGACAGGTGACCGCCGTTCTTGATCAGCGCGGCGATCGCCACGATGACCAGGACCAGCATCTCGAAGCCGAAGAAGAAGCCGGCCAGCTTCGTCGACACGCCAACGCCGCGGTACATCATCACCACCGAGCCAGCGGTGAGTATCACCGACCAGATGATCCACGGGACGTTCCAGGCAAAGTAATAGTTCAGCACGTACTCGAGGTACCAGCCGGACACGGCCAGCACCGACGAGATAGCGATGATGTAGCCGGCCCCGCACAGCAGCGCGGTGGTCACCGCGCTGGTGCCGCCGAAGGACTTGCCCACGAACGTGATGAACCCGCCGGTCGACGGCTGGACCCGGGAGAACTGGGACAGCGTGTTGCCGAGCAAGGCGATCGCGATCGCTGCCGCGATGATCGTGAGCGGGGCGGCGATGCCCGCGGTCACCACGATCAGGCCGAAGCCGAACATGAAGCTGTAGGCGGGGCCGATGTTCGCCATCGTCGAGGCCGCGATGTCCACCAGGCCGAGGGCGCCGCGGTGCAGCCGCTCCGGGGATTCCGGGGCCTTGGTCTCCGAGAACGGAACGGAAGCGGCTTCGCTCATTGCATGGCCTTCCTGCCCGGGCCGCGTGATCCGCGGTACTGCCTGAAATTGTGGGACGATGCGCGGCACATGGGAAGGGCCGCGACACACCCGTTATCCGAGGTGATAGTGGGAGGTTTCAGCACCTCTGCCTGGCAAGCGCTTTCCAACTGGGGTGAACGTACTCCACGTCCCGGGCTGGCGCAAGGGGTCGTCAGCCGCGCTGGCGGCGGGGGATCGCGGGGAGCGTGCTGTCGCGCATGATGACCTCGCCGGGCACCGGCACGATGCGCGGCTGGGCCGGCTCCCCGTCGGTGATCACCATGCTCGCGGCCATCTCGCCCATCCGGGTGAGCGGCAGCCGGACCGTGGTGAGCGGCGGCGTCACATCACGCAGCGTCAGGATGTCGTCGAAGCCGGCCACCGCGACCTCGCCGGGCACCGAGATCCCGGCGGCGCGCAGCCGGGCCAGCGCGCCGACCGCCATCACGTCGCTGACCGCGAACACGCAGTCCGGCAGCTGCCCGCCGACCGCCAGGATCGCGCTCATCGCCGCGTAGCCGCCGTCCCTGGTGAACCCGGCGTGCACGATGCCCGCTGGGTCGAGCGCGATGGACCAGGCGGCGAGCCCGGCGCGGAACCCCGCGATCCGGTCCTGCACGGTGATCGAGCTCCGCGGCCCGGCGAGCACGGCGAACCGGCGGTGGCCGAGCCCGGCCAGCGCCCTGGCCAGCGCGTCGGCGCCCGCGATGTTCTCCGGGGAGATCGTGTCCACACCGAGCAGCGGCTGACCGACGCAGACGGCCCGGCCGCCCTGGCGGGCGAAAGCCGCGACCTCCGCGGCCAGCGCCGCACGCCCCGCGGCGTCGTCGGTCCTGCTGCCGACGAGGACCACCGCGCGGGCGCGCTGAGCCCGCATCAGCGACACGTACTCGCGCTCGGCCGCCTCGTTGGCCGCCGCGGCCGACATGCAGA
>JASHQP010000488.1 GCA_030039095.1 Streptosporangiaceae bacterium | reverse complement strand
CTCGAGGCGGGCGACGCGCAGGCCCTCGGCCGTCAGCCGGTAATACTTGCGCGGCGGCCGCCCGCCCGCGTCCTCGCGCTGAGCCTCCCACTCCGACTCCACCAGGCCGTCCTGCTGCAGGCGGGCGAGCATGGGATACAAGGTGCCGCTCGGCAGCCTCGTCGCCTTCATCAGGTCGTAGCCGTAGTGCGGCGCGGACGGGTCCGCGGTCAGCACCCTGAGCACGCGCTCCAGCGGTCCGGTTAGCTTCACGACAGCTAGACTACATATATAGCCTACATATGTCGAGCAGTGGGCTTCTCCGCGGCGGCGAGATGCTGGGGCTTGCGTGCGGGCCACCAGACACGCTCGCCGATGAGGAGGAAGCTCGCTGGCACGAGGATGGTGCGGACCAGGAGGGTGTCGACGAGAAGCCCGATGACTACCGCTATGCCGACTTCGGCGACCAGGACGGAAGGCTGGACGGCCAGGACGCCGAACGTGCCGGCCATGACGAGCCCGGCGGCGGTGATGACGCCGCCGGTGACGGCCAGGCCGCGCAGCGTGCCGTCCCGGATGCCGTCCCGCCGGGATTCCTCGCGGATGCGGGCGGACAGGAAGATGTTGTAGTCCACCCCCAGCGCGACGAGGAAGATGAAGATGTACAAGGGCAGCTGCGCTTCGGTGCCCCTGAAGCCGAGGCTACGCCAGGCCAGGCTGGCCAGGCCGAAGGAGGCGCCGAAGCTGAGAGCGGTGGTCACGACCAGGACCAGGGGCGCGACGATGGCCCGCAGCAGCAGGCCGATGATGATCAGGATGACCAGGAGCACCAGCGGGATCAGCAGCAGGGCGTCGCGGTGCGCGGCCTGGGTTATGTCGTACTGGATGGCCGGGCCGCCGCCGACCAGGGCGCCCGGTGCGGCCCGGGCCAGGTTCCGGCGCAGGGCCCTGATCGCGTTGCCGGCGGCGGCGCTGTAGGGCGAGACGGCCAAGATGACGGTCGCGGAGTCATAACCCGCGACCGGGGCGCCTTGCGACACTGACGCGACGTCCGTGCTGTGCAGCGCCGCCTGGCCGGCGGCCTGGGCCTGGGCGGGCGGGGCCAGGATGGTCACGGGGCCGATGTCGCCGATGGGGTAGTGCTCGATCAGCAGCTGTTCTCCGATGGCGCTGCCGGTGGAGGTCTTCACCGACGACGAGACCGGGTCGTTGTTGATGTGAAAGACCGCGAGCCCTGCGCACGCGGCGGCCAGCAGCAGCACCGAAATGGCCGTGGTCCACGCCGGGCGGCGGGAGGTCCGGCTGCCGACCCAGGACCACATGCGGGAGTCTTCCCGGCCCGGGTGCCCCAGCCGAGGGATCTGTGGCCAGAATATCCACCGGCCGCAGGCCAGCAGCAGCGCGGGCAAGAAGGTGACCTGGGCGATCAGGGCGCAGACGATGCCCGCCGCGCCGATCGGGCCCAGCCCGTGCAGGGATGCGGACTGCGCCGCCAGCAGGCACACCATCCCGATCGTGATGGTCCCGCCCGAAGCCAGCAGGGTCGGCATGACCTTGCGCAGGGCCTGGGCCATCGCGTCTTCCGTTCTCGCGTGACGGCGCAGCTCGTCCCGGTAACGGTGGATCAGCAGCAGCGCGTAGTCGCTGGCCGCGCCCAGCACCAGCACCACCAGGATCGAGGACGACAGCGTGCTCACCGTCAGGCCGGCGTTGGCCATGCCGTGCGCGGCCGCCTTGGCGGCCGTCACCGCCCCCAGCGAACCGATCAGCGGCAGCAGGAACAGCACCGGGCTGCGGTACACCAGCAGCAATATCACCGCCAGGATCAGAACTGCCCGCAGCAGCAGCGCCGTCGAGTTGCCCGCTCCACCCGAATCGGCGCTCTGCGCCGCCGATCCGGTCACCTCTGCTTGCAACCCTCCGGCCGCTGCCGGACCCGCCACAGCCCCGCGTATCGCTGTCACCGCGGCGGTGTCCCGCTGTGCCGACGTCTTCGTCGTTGATGTCACCGACACCGTGAACTGCGCCGCTTTCCCGTCCCGGGAGGGTATCAGCGACCCCGGTGCCATCAGGCCCGCCACGTGCAGCCGCCCCACCGCCGCGCGCGCCGACGCGGCCGCCGTCAGCCCACTGGGCCCGAGCACCGATCCGCCGGGCCGGACCATCACAACCGCCGCCTGGCCGGTCACCGCCCCGCTCGTCCCCTGTTCGAGCTCTGCCACCCGCGTCGACGGCGCCGACGCCGGCAGGAAAGCCTGCGTCCCGTTGTTCACCACCTGCGACAAGCCCGACGACGCGTGGCTCAGCAACAGCACCAGCAGCACCCACGCCAGCAGCACCGGCCAGCGCAATCGACGCAGCCACACCCCCAGCCGATCCCGGTCAGCGCCTTCCCGGTTAGCAGACATCAGCCGACACGACCCTTCACGTCATCACGCCGCATCCCTGCCCGTACCGCCCGGACAGGTTCTTTCACCGGACTGCTGGCCCGGCATCAGCAACCTTCGGCCGGATCGGCCGCCAGGGCATCAGTCCTCCGGGCTGATTGCCGGTATGAGGCGGGGTACTAGCCGACCGGCTCCTCATGCCGGAAAATCAGCCCGCTGGGCCGACGCGCGGCGAACAATCCTGGCGGGGATCCGGGGATAATGAACGCGTGGTGCAGGCCATTGGCTTCACGGTCCGGGCAGGGCTACTCGTGCTGGCGGTCGTGGTCGCCTTCACCTCTGTCTGGCCTGGCCCGGCCGGGCTGGCCGCGCAGATCGTCGCGCTGGCCATCTCCGTCGTGCTGCTGGCGTGGTGGGTGCCGGCCGACCGGAGAGCGCCGCTCCGGGTCCGGTACGCGCCGCTGCTGCCCTACGGGCTGGCCGCCATGATCATCGCCTGCGGCATCGCCTCGGCGACCCGCGTTGGCGGAGTGTTCGCCGCGCTTGGCGCTCTGGCCGCCTTCTCGGCGGGAAGCGACACCGGCCCGGCGGCGGCGTATGCGGTCACCGGGCTCGGCATCGCGGCCACTGAAGTGACCGGCATAGCGGCCGGCACCGGGGCGGAGGCCATGATCAAGTACCCGCTGAGCCTGGTCCTCGGCCTGGCCATCGGGTGCCTCCTGCGCGCCAGCCGGGTACAGGCTGAGCAGTCCGCCGTGCTGCTGGCCCAGGCGGGCCGGCTGCGCGAGGAGCAGGCCCAGGTGGCGGCGCTGGATGAGCGCACCCGTATCGCGCGGGAGATCCACGACGTGCTGGCCCACTCACTCGGCGCCCTCGGACTGCAGATCCAGGTCGCCCGGGCCGTTCTCGCCGAACGGCACGATGAGGAACAGGTCGATGAGATCCTCAGCCAGGCGCAGCGGATGGCCGACGACGGGCTGACCGAGACCCGCCGCGCGATCCAGGCCCTGCGCGGCCAGACGCTGCCCCTGCCGGAAGGACTGGCCGAGCTCAGCATCGACCATGAGTTCCGCCACGGTACGGCGGTGAACTTCACCGTCAGCGGAGAGCCCCGCCCGCTGTCGGCCGATGCCCAGGTCGCCATCACCCGGACCGCCGCCGAAGCTCTCGTCAACGCGGCCAAGCACGCCCCAGGCCAGCCCGTCGCGATCACCCTCGACTACCGCGGCGGCGGTACCGACCTCACCGTGCGCAACGGCCTGGGCGCCGGCGCAGCGGCGGGACGCGGTACAGGGTTCGCCACCGCCAACGGCCGCTACGGGCTAGCCGGGATGCGCGAACGGCTGGCGCTCCTGGACGGAAGCCTGGCTGCCGGCCCAGACGGCGGCGACTGGGCCGTCACCGCCACGGTGCCCCGGTGAACGAGCCGGCCTCCCGCCCGCTGCCGCTGCGGGTCGTCGTCGCCGACGACCAGGCCACCGTGCGCGATGGGCTGGTCGTCCTGCTCGGCATGGCCGAGGGCATCGATGTCGTCGGCTCGGCGGGCAACGGGCAGGAAGCCCTGGACGCCGTCGAGCGGACCAGCCCCGACGCGATCCTGCTCGATCTGCGGATGCCGGTCCTGGATGGGATCGAGACCACCCGCCAGCTCAGCAGGCACCACCCGGAGGTCGCCGTCGTGGTCCTCACCACCTACGCCGACGACGCCTCGATCATCGACGCCCTCGAAGCCGGGGCGCGGAGCTACCTCACCAAGAACGCTGACCGGGCCGACATCGCCCAGACCCTTCGCAGCGCGGTCACCGGCCTGTCCGTCATCGACCCCGCCGTGAGGGCCGCTCTGCTCAAGGCCGCCGCAGCCCGGCGGCGCAGGCCGCCCGAGGGCAAGTTCCCCGGCGGCCTGCCCGACGGGCTGACCCAGCGGGAAGCCGAGATCCTGTCCATGATCGCCCGGGGCAAGACCAACCCGGACATCGCCGCAGAGCTGTACCTCAGCACCCACACCGTGAAAACCCACATCAACCGAATCTTCGCCAAGACAGGATCCGCCGACCGCACCGCCGCGATCCGCTACGCCCAGGACCACCAGCTCGGATGACGCTGGTGTTAGCTCTGCGCGCAGGCGGGTAGCTGGGCCCCCGCGCAGGTGGCGATGAGGCTCAACGACGAGACCCACTCAGCCCGGCGCCGGGGCGGCCGCCTCCGGTGCCGCCGCGGCGACCGCGGCGCCGTACAGCTGCGCGCCCAACGGGCCAGCGGGCAACCAGACGATCTACGGCACGTTCGGCGACGCCAGCGTCATCGGCTGGACGGGGAACACACAGGCCGTGACCGCGTGCCTGGGCGGCAGCTTCTTCGTGGACACCAGCCCGGCCGACGCCGGGCCGGGCAGCGGCAGCACGGCCGCGGTCACCGGGACGACCTACGGCTACGGCATCTACAACGACTCCGCGACCACGTGGGCCAACGCCGACGGGTACCTCCCGGCGCTGGTGACCACGTTCCGCTCGGGCGGTGCCCGCGTCTCGATCACGAACTTCGGCGACAGGGTCACCATCGGCGGGCACGCCTACGTGGTGATCTACAGCCGGGTGGCGGTGACGAATCCGACCGCGCAGACGCTCACGATCGACCCGCAGCCGTCGCCCGGCCTGATCCCGCTCGCCGCGCAGCGTTCCGACGGCAGCCTCATCGTCGGGCGCGGTGTGCCCGACGCCTGGGTCACCACCGGCAAGGTCATCAGCCTGGCGAACTTCCCGACGACAGGCGGCCATCATCTCGGCCTGACCGTGCGCACCAGTGGCGCCGCGGTCACACTGACCCTGACCGGCCAGCCCGCCAGCGGGTGACGTGCTGTTCCAGCTCCCCGCGTTCGTCGGCAACATCGCGTCCGCCAGCGCCGGCGTGATCAGCGAGACCACCGGCACCGTCACGCTCCCGCCCACCGCGCACACGGTCACCGTGCAGCTCAAGCACCCGGAGTAGGCCCGCGCACCACCACCACCAGCGGGGAATTCTGTCAGTACGGGGAAGCGCGTCAGCCGTATCGGCTGACGCGTTTCCCCGATAGGCGGGGATGGCACCGGCCGGTGCGAAAAGCCGTTGAGCTCGCGCCGCCGGCAGGCCTAGCCTTGCCGCATGTCCGGTCGATGAGCCGAGTCCGGCGCCGCGCCCGTGGCCGATGCCCGCCGCGGCGATCCATCCTGCTCATTGCCTGGCGAGGTTCCCATGCGCGCGCTGCAGCAGATCGGCCTGCGGCATCCCCGAATCCAGCAGGTCCGCCGCGTCGCCAGCGGCGCGCACCAGGATCGCCGGCTGCTCCTCGCCGAGGGGCTGTGGGCGCACGAGGTGCTGGTCGGCCTCGGCGCGGCGGTCGAGACGTTCCTGTGGTGCCCGGAGGCTGCCTACTCGGCCGAGGCGTGCGCGCTCGGCCTTCGGGTCATGGCGCGGGCACGGTGCGCCTACCGCGTCGCGCCCGCGGTTCTTGGCCGCCTCTGCGAGCGGGAGCGCCCCGACGGCTTGCTGTCGCTGGTGCGCCTCCCAGCCTGGGACGCGGACCGCATCGAACTGAACGCCGACGCCCTGGTTCTGGTCGCAGACGGGATCGAGATCCCGGGGAACCTCGGCTCGCTGCTGCGGACGCTCGACGCGTGCGGCGGCGACTGCCTGATCGTCACCAGCCGCCGCTGCAGGCTGAACAACCCCAAGATCTTCCGGGGCAGCCGCGGCATGAACCTGCGCGTGCCCGTCATCGAGTTCACCAGCCCGCCGGACGCGGCGCGCTGGCTGCGCGAGCGGGGCTTCGGCATCGTCCTGGCGACGGTCAGCACCGCCGCGACCCCATACCAGCAGGCCAGCTACGGCAGGCGCACCGCGGTCGTGGTCGGAAACGAGCGTACCGGCATCGCGAAGCCCTGGTTCTCCCACGCCTCGGCCCAGATCACGATCCCGATGCTGGGGCGGGCCGACTCGCTCAACGTCGCCGTCAGCGCGTCGATCCTGATGTACGACATCCGCGGCCGCCGGGGCGCCTTCAGCGGCGCGGCTCGAGCAGCACCTTGACGGCGCCGGTGCGCCGCGAGTTCTTCACCGTCAGCACCGCCTGGTCCCAGCGCTCGAGCGGGAAGCGGTGCGTGATGACCGGGGTCAGGTCGAGACCGCCGGCGATGAAGTCGAAGTAGTGCTCCATCGCGTGCTTGGCCACGCCGCCCACCTCCTCCACGCCGAACCCGTTCGACCCGATGACGTGCAGTTCCTTGAAGTACAGCGGGGTCCACTCGAAGCGCCTGGGCGGCTCGACGCCGGAGACCACGAGCGTGCCGCCGGTGGCGAGCAGCCGCAGCGAGGTTTCCACGGTCTCGATGGAGCCGATCGTGTCGTAGACCACCGCCGGCCCGTCCTGCAGCCAGTCGCGCTTGCTCCACGGCTCGAGCGGCGTGGCGCCGGCGCGCCGGGCGACCTGCGCGACGAGCTCGTCGGGCACGGTCGACAGCACGGCGTGAGCGCCCAGGCGGGTGGCGAGATCGGCCCGGCGCCCGGTCCTCGTCGCGGCCCACACCTCGGTGCCGGGATACAGGTGGCGCAGCAGCGCGATCACCGCGAACGCGAGCGTGCCCGAGCCGTAGACCAGGACCGGGCGGTCATCGGGGGGTGCGAGCAGGATCGAGCGCAGCGAGACGCTGACCGGGTCGGCCAGCACGGCCGCCTCGTCGGATACGCCGTCGGGGATCGAGAACAACTGCGAGATGTGCGCGCCGAAGCGCTCGGCGTGCGCCCCGGCCGCAGCCGCGCAGTTGCCGAGGTGGATCGACACCGGCAGGTCACCCGAGCGGAAGTTGCGGCACCACGGGTAGCGGCCGGCCCGGCATGCCTCACAGGGCGGGTCGATGCCGCGAGGGCCGCAGGACAGCCACGGGTTGAGCACGACGCGCTCGCCGGTGTCAGCGCGGCGCCCGACCACCTCGTGGCCGAGTACGTGCGGGAAGGACACCAGCGCGGTGAGCGGGTTGTCGCGGGCGCCGTTCAGCAGGATCTGCTTCACGTCGGAGCCGCACAGGCCGGAGAACGTGGTCTCGACGCGCACCCAGTCCTCGGCCGGGAGCGGCAGTTCGTCGACGTCCTCGAGCCGCACCGGCGCCAGCCGGGAGACGAACGCGCGCTGATCGACGCGCCCCCCGATCGCCGAGGCCGCCTCGCGCGCAAGATTGTGCCGGAACACCAGCGCCTTCATGCCGAGCCTTTCTGCCGATGAAGCCGCTATCCGCCGCTGGCCGGCACCGATGAGACGAGCAATGCGTATACGACGGTAGAACTGAGATAATGACCCGTGGAGTAGTCGAAAGCGCCGCCGCAGGTTATCAGGCGCAGCGCGGCGTAGGCGGTACGCCCGTAAATGACGTTCGCGGGAAACCGTGACTTGAGGTATTCACGCACACCGGTGACCCGGAAGACGGCGGTGACCCGGTCGGCGAGCGTCACGTCGATCCTGTCCCCGGGCCGCAGCGCGCCGAGCCGGAAGAACACGGCAGGACCGGCGTAGCTGTCCACGTGTCCCTCGATGACCGATGCCCCGATCTGTCCCGGTGTCACCGAGTACTTGTACCACGCCGCCTCGCTGGCCTCGGTGGACAGGGAAGGCACCTGGATCGCCCCGGCCGCATCCACGCCGAGGTGGAGCAGTTCCGAGGTGACGCCGATCGCCGGAATGTGAACAAGGACCGGCACCGAGCGCCGCAGGGACAGGGGGTGGCCCCGGTCGAACCCGATCGAGCCCGCCGACCCGGCGGACGGCTGGGGCGCGTGCTGCTGGAGAACGAAGACGACGGCGATGGCGATCGCGCCGAAGAAGATGAGCAGCGCGCCCGCCAGCCCGGCAATGCCGGCGCGCAGACTTCCGCGCGGCGGCGCCGGCGGGGCGAAGGCGCTGTCCCGCCAATACGTGACCACGCGAAACCCGGCGATACGGCGCCCCTGCTGCTGCGCCAATCGCGGCCTCCCTCGCTGCCATTGCCTTCCCTAGGAGGTTCTGCTCACGTAGCCTGACATTCAAGCCTTGGACTGGCCATTACGTGTGATGTCGCAGCTATTGCTTTATGGCCCTCGGCGCTTTCGGCCGGACGCATGAGGAGGTTCCATGAAGGTCCGCAGCACCGTCGCCAGCAGGAGATCCGGCCTGAGGCTGGCTGGCGTTTGCTGCGGCATCGTGACCGTGCTCGCTTCCGTGACCGTCTCGGCGTGCTCGGGGTCTCCCTCGTCGGGGGCACTGCCGACGACCTCGGCTCCAGCTTCGTCCTCGGCGAGCACGTCGGCGACGGGGTCCGGCTCGCCGAGCAGTTCGGCCGGCACCAGCCCGAGTTCGAGCCCGAGCCCCACCACCAGCCCGTCGCCCTCGCCGACGACGTCGCCGAGTCCGTCACCGACGGTCTCCCCGAGCCCGACGGCCAGCCCGGCCCCCACGGCCGCGCCGGCCACCGGCGGCGGCGGCACGGCCGGATTCCAGCACGCTTCGCTCCTGGTCATCGGCATCGCGGCGGTGCTGGCCGGGGCCGCCGCGCTCACCTACCGCCGAAGGATCCTCCGGAACCGCTGACGCCGGGTCGGCGGCCAGCTGGCCCGATCACGGCCCGTCGGCGGGCTAGATCACCGGCGCCGGAACCGCGCGAAGGCCGTCGATCATCTCCCTGGGCACGGTCACGTCGTCGAACCACCGGCCGCCGAATGGCCGCCGCACCGGAATGATCTGGTCGGTCGAGTAGGCCAGGATCTTGCGGTTGTAGACGCGCATCTCCTCGCGGAGCGAGGCCGGCAGCTTCCCGTCCAGCGTGAGGGCGGCCTCGATCTCGCCGAGCAGCTTCCTGGTCTCCTCGATGGTCTGCAGAACGGCCCGGCAGAACTCGGGCGGCAGCACCCCGTACTCGCCCTTGATCTCCACCAGCCGCGCGATCGCCTCGTAGGAGACGTCCTGCAGCTCGCGCCGGTTCAGCCAGTTTGTCTCGTAGTTGAGCCGCCGGTACCACAGCGGCTCCACCAGGGCCTGGCGGTGCTCTTCCAGCGTGCGGTGGTAGATGCGGTACCCGTGCTGCTCCGGCTGCTCGAAGAACCGGCACCCGGGGTCGAGGAACGGCACCATCGGGCAGATGAGCGGCAGCGCCTTCCACCCGCCGAACTTCTTGATCAGCCGCTCGGAGTACGCGATCGTGTCCATGACCGACCGCCGGTCCTGGTAGGGCATGCCGATGAAGAACCAGATCATGACGCCCTGCACCCCGGCGTCGATCGCACGGGGGATCCACTCCTCCATCTGCTCCATCGTGTAGGTCCCGCGGCCGGCCGCCTTGCTGATCTTCGGGTCGTGGGACTCGGGGGAGAGCATGATGTACGCCGACGTCGACTCGCCCATCTTCTCGAGTGTGTCCTGCGGCGTCAGGTTGAACTGCTCGAAGGAGACGCTCTTGTAGCCGACCTCCTTGACCGCGTCCAGATACTGGTGCATGCGGGCCCGGTTCTCCGAGTAGCACTGCAGCGCGTAAATCGACGTGCGCTTCGCCGCCTCGCCCATCGTGCGGAGCTCCTCGACGATGAGGTCGTGGTTCTTCGTGATCAGGGTCTTCTTGACGCCCATGATGTTGCGGTAGGCGAACTTCGAGCCGCCGCACCAGCCGCAGTCGTGGGCGCACCCGGTGTTCGGCAGCGTCATGATCAGCTTGGACGTCGCCGGCCCGGGATTCGGCGTGTCCTTGAAGTACGACCAGTCGCCCTGCGCGTCGTTGTAGTTGGACGCTGGCTTGTGCCGGAAGCCGGTGGCCCGGATGTCGCCGCCGCGTTTGTACATGAGGTTCGGGATCCCGGCGAAGTCCCTGCTGCCGCCGTGCACCCTGGTGACCAGCTCGGTGAGCGGCTCGAGCGTGTCGTAGCCCTGCACGACGACGTCGACGCTCGGGTACTCGATGAGCTGGTCCGCGTAGTACGTCGCCGAGATGCCGCCAAAAATGGTCAGGGCTTCCGGATGAACCTGCTTCAGCAGCGTCGCGAGCTCGATGGCGCCGTGGCACTGCGTCATCCAGTGCAGGTCGAACCCGAAGATCGGGGCCTCCAGCCGGCCGAGCAGCCTCCGGATGTCCAGGTCGGGGTGCATCAGCATCAGCGAGGCGACGTTGACGATCTTGGTGTCGAAGCCGTGGTCCGCCAGCCGCGCCTTGATCGAGAACCAGCCGATCGGATACATCTCGTAGATCGAGGTGACGTTGACGCTGTCGCTGTCGCTCAGATAGGCGAACAGCATGTCGTCGCGCTCGCGGAAGTCGTAGACGCTGGGGGCGTGCAGCAGGAAAAGGTCGGCCTCCAGCCGCGACGTTATCTGCTGATCCATTGTGCAGGAATCCTTTGCCTGGTAGGTCGAACGCGCCTGCGACTGGCGACGTCCCCGCATTTGAGCCATTTCTCAGGCTAGTGCTCTCATTAAGCAGAGGCCAGAATCCTATTTTGGCGTGTCAGCCATTCCCGGGGTCATCTGCTGGTAAACCGCAATGCCATTATTAATGACTTAAGCGGAATGCCGGTAATGGCGCGGGCGGCACGGGGCGGCACAGGGCGGCACGGGGCGGCACGGACGGGACGGGCGGCGCGGACAGATACCTCGCCGCACCCCGGTGATGTCGGGCCTGGTCAGACCGCCCAGCGCCGGACAAACTCGAGGTAGTGCGGCCGCGCTGGCTGACCGGCGGCCGGAAAGGTGATGCGACATGGGCAGGGAACGGCTGGCACGGTACAGCCTCGCGGGCCCGGAGAACCTGGCCGCGGTGCAGGCCGGCCTGGCGGGCGGCGACTGGTTCCGCAGCGACATCCCGCGCAAGCGAATGAAGGAGCTGATGCGGCGGTCCGACTACCCGGCGGTCCGGGACACCGCGATCTGGATCGGCCTGATCCTGCTGTTCGGCGGTCTCGGCATCGCGCTGTGGGGCACCTGGTGGGCGTGGCCGTGCTTCTTCGCCTACGGCACGCTGTACGGCTCCACGTCGGACTCGCGCTGGCACGAGACCGGGCACGGCACCGCGTTCAGGACGCGCCGGCTCGACGAGGGCCTCTACCAGCTCGCCTCGTTCATGATCATGCGCGATCCGACGGTCTGGCGCTGGAGCCACGCGCGCCACCACACCGACACTCTGATCCTGGGCCGGGACCCGGAGATCGCGGCGATGCGCCCCGCGCGGCTGGTGCGGCTGCTGGCGAACTTCGCCGGCCTGGTCGACGTGTACACCGCCTTCCGGCTCATGTTCCTGCACGCCTGCGGCAGGCTCGCCGCGGACGAGGCCGACTTCGTCCCCGGGCCGGAGCGGCACAAGGTCTACCGGACCGCCCGCATCGACCTGGCCATCTACGCCGCCACGATCGCCGCGGCGATCGTGTTCCGGTCCTGGCTGCCGGTCCTGCTGATCGGCGGGCCGCGGCTGTACGGCGCGTGGCTGCTGAACGTGTACGCGCTGACGCAGCACGCGGGCATGGGCGAGAACGTGCTCGATCACCGGCTCAACACCCGCACGGTGAACATGGGCCGGGTCAACCGGTTCCTGTACTGGAACATGAACTACCACGTCGAGCACCACATGTTCCCGCTCGTGCCCTACTACCGGCTTCCGGAACTGCACGAGGAGGTCAAGAACGACTGCGCGGCCGTCTACCCGTCGATATGGGCGGCGTACAAGGAGATCATCCCGGCGATCCTGCATCAGCTCAGGGACACCGAGTACTACGTGCACCGCGATCTCCCGCCCGGCGCGCCGCCGTTCAACGTGCCCACGCCCGCCAACGACGGCCGCGGGCTGCCGCTCACCGCCGTGACCGCGGCCTGACAGAACCGGGGAGACAGCCGATGGCTCGGTGGGTTGCCGCGTGCGCGGCCGACGACATCGACCCCGAGGACGTCGTGCCGTTCGACCACGGCGGGCGTTCCTACGCGGTCTACCGCTCGCCCGAGAGCGGCTACTTCGCCACCGACGGGCTGTGCACGCACGAGCAGACGCTGCTGTGCGACGGCCTGGTCGACGGCGGCGTCATCGAGTGCCCCAAGCACAACGGGCGCTTCGACTACACCAGCGGCAAGGCCCTCGGCGCGCCGGTGCTGGCCGATCTGCGCACCTATCCGGTCAAGGTCGTCGACGCGGTGGTGTACATCGACGTCGGCTAGCTGGTCAGAGGGTGAGATCGACGATCACGGGCGCGTGGTCGCTCGGGCCCTTGCCCTTGCGCGCCTCGCGGTCCACCCAGGCGTCGGACACCGAGGCGGCCAGCGCGGCGTTGGCGAGGACCAGGTCGATCC
This sequence comes from Streptosporangiaceae bacterium, assembly GCA_030039095.1. The sequence goes on along the minus strand of JASHQP010000488.1, from coordinate 918 downwards.
GCATGCCCATGCCCTTGTGGAACGCACCGGCGCGGTAGTCCCAGTACGTGAACGGGTGCGGGCCCTTGGCGATGCGCGGGATCACGTCGGTCAGCCCCGTCCCCTCGACCGCCGCCAGCGCGTCGCGCTCGGCGGGGGTGACGTGGGTGGAGCCCACGAACACCGCCGGGTCCCACACGTCGGCGTCGGCCGGCGCGATGTTGAAGTCGCCCATGACCGCGTACGGCCTGGCGCCCGCGGCGTCCCCGGCGACCGCGCCCCGCAGCGCTGCCAGCCAGCGCAGCTTGTACGCGTAGTGCGGGTCGTCGGGTGTGCGGCCGTTCGGCACGTACACCGAGCGCACCCGCACCGGCCCGCACGTGGCCGCGATCGTCCGGGCCTCGAGTGTGCCCTCGTCCGGGAAGCCGGGGTCGCCGGGCAGGCCGCGAGCCACGTCCTCGAGCCCCACCCGGGACAGCACGGCCACACCGTTCCAGCGCCCCTCGCCGTGGTGGGCCACCGCATACCCCAGCGGCGTCACCGAGTCCGCGGGGAACGCGTCGGCGCCGACCTTGGTCTCCTGCAGGCACACCACGTCGGGCGCCGCCTGCTCCAGCCAGTCCACCAGCCGGGGAAGCCGGGCCAGCACCGAGTTCACGTTCCAGGTCGCTATCCGCACGCCGCCATCCAACCAGGTCCGCGGCAGCGCGGCGCGTTGAGCACGCGGCGCACGGGCAATAGCGTTCAGCCATGGCTAACGAGTGGCCCGCGGCGTCGTACGAGCAGTGGCGCCCGACCTGCGACACGCTGCACGCACACACCCAGGTGCTCGGCAAGCTCGCCGCGGGGCTCGCCCCGCCCGAGCCGGAACTGCAGCACGCCGCGCTGCGGCTCACCGCGCGGGGCTGGGAAACCGCACCGCTGCCCGCCCCGGACGGC
>JASHQP010000487.1 GCA_030039095.1 Streptosporangiaceae bacterium | reverse complement strand
CGGCGGCTACGGCGTTGCTGAGCGGCGCGCGATGCAGGTCGCTTTGGGTAGCCGCCTGATGGGCGGGTCCAGTGAGCGAGGGCACCGGTCAGGGATGGCGGATGCGCAGCAGGCCACGTTGCAGCACAGCGACCGCCCCGGCCAGGCTCGCTGGTTCAGCCAGGCTGGCCAGGTCTTCGATCGCTTTGATGACCGTGGCGGCGGACTGATCGGCGAGGCGCAAGATCACAATGCCGCCGTGGCTGCCAGGCGGATAGGCGCGGATGTCGCCCAGGCCCACGTCGAGTGAGATCAGAACCCGCCCGGCTGCGGTGGACGCGACGACGACGTCCTGGTCGGGCCGGCCGGCCAGGTGCTCGCCAGGAACCGTGTCGACATCATGCCCGGCGGCAGCCAGGATGCTCGCCGCCGAGACGGGCAGGTTCTCGTCCAGCTTGAACTTCACCGCGACTGCGGGATCGGCAGCAGTTCCTCGCGCGCCAGCGCAGCACCGTAGGCTGCGGCTGCGCGCACGCCCGCCGCGGTCACCGTCGGGTACTCGGCCGTTATCTGCTCAGTCGTCATCCCCGCGGCGATGCAGTCCAAGATCACGCTGACCGGAACGCGGGTAGCGGCGATCACGGCCTGGCCGTGCATCACCGCCGGGTCCGCAGAGATCATCGCCATCTGCTCGCTGGTCACGGTCACAGTTTGCCCTGCCGGGGCCGCGAACGCGAACAAGTTACCCACATGGCGCTGAGGCGCGCCAGGCGGCCGAGAAAGCCAGCTCAGGGCATGCCGCCCGCCCAGAACAGTCGGGCGGCATGCAGCTGGCCGACCTACCGGGCGGCTCCCGCGACGTAGGCAGCAACGATGTAGGTGGCGTGCCGGTCCAAGGAGGCCCTGGCCCGGTCATAACGCATGGTGGTCCTTGGATCTACGTGCGACGCGGCCTCCTGCACGTCCCGAAGCGGCACACCCGCGTCCAGCGCGGCGGTAATGAACGCGTGCCGCAGCGTGTGGGGTCCCACATTCTTCGTGATCCCGGCATGGCGGGCTACCCGGCGGACGATGCGCCCGGCGCCGTGGCGGTCCAGCCGCCGCCCATCGATAGTGAGGAAGATGGGCCCCTCGCAGCGTTCGCCGATGGCCAGATCAATCGCCCGGGCAGTCCGCGGTGCGAGCGGGATGGTGACAACCTTCCCGCCCTTACGGGTAACAACCAGCGTGCGGTGGCCGCGCTCGGTGCCCAGGTTCTCGATGTCAGCGCCGGCCGCCTCCGATACCCGCAAGCCGTTCAGCGCGAGCAGGGAGACAAGAGCGTGCTCGGCCGCCGTGCCAAGTCCGGCGGCGACCAGCAACGCGCCGAGCTCGTTGCGGTCCAGCCCGCTGGCATGCGACTCGTAATCGATCCGGGGCCGGCGGACATGGGCAGCCGGGGAGTGATCCAGCAGATCTTCCTCGACCGCGTACCGGTAGAACCCGGCGATCGTACTGAGCCGCCTGGTCACCGTGGCCCGCGCCCGGCCTCTGGCTTCCAGGTCGCGCGCGAAACACTCGATGTCCGCGCGGCGGGCATCGAACAGGCGGACATGATGCAGCTGGCACCAGCCGGCGTACTGGCGCAGGTCCAGCGTGTATGCGTCGCGGGTCAGGCCGGTATACCCGGCCAGGAAACCAGCTAACGCCAGCCGCTCGGTGTTCGTGAACGCCGGCTCGGCGACGGCGATCACTGTGGACGGGGACGATGTGGTGGTGGTCATCGGGCACCTCCCAGATCCGGCTGAGACCCGGAAGCTGGGCCAGCGACAGGCCCCAGCAACAATGATTCACCACACGGTGCATCCGCCTATGCGATCACGCAAGGTGACTAGGGCCGGCTCGATCATCGCCCCGGATCGCCGACTCGGCGCGACGGCCGAACGGCTGACAGGCGCGGATCTTTATGCGCAGATCAGCCAGTTATGGATCCTCTGCTGAGGCTCGGATTAGGGTTCGCCGCCGGTAGCGGTGTCCGATCGGCAGGTGCTCATCTCTTCGAGTACCCGGGGCAGTGCCGTCAGGTCGGCGAGCGGGTGTGCCCGGCTAGCCTTCCGTACCAGCGGCTCCGTGCAAGAGCTTCCGGAGCATCTTGCGGATGGCACGCAGCTCAGACATGATCGCCTCAAACTGCGCGTCCTGCACGCTGGCCACCTCCGGGTCTGCGCTCTGCCAATATGCGATCACCCGGTCCAGCTCCGCGCGCCAGAACTCCTTCTCCTGGACAACAGTGGTGCCGATCTTGTCCCCGCGGTCCCTGCGGGCAACCAGCGCGAACCCGTCACCGGCCCACTCGGTATCACCGCGGACGACCAGGGCAGTCAGCATCGGCCGGCCATGCTCCAACTCGTGGCTGACTACATGGAAGAGCATCTTGACCGTGCGGGCGTGATGGCGGTCGGCCGGTTTGTGCAGCGGGTCACATGCCTGTGCGGTCTCCGCGTAGGTGACCGTGGCCGCCAGCGGCTCCTGCCGGTCAGCCTTGCGTGCCAGGTCGATTAGAAAGCTGCGGAGGTTCTCCTCGGCAGCCGTCAGCGTAATGGCCATGTCCCTTGCCCTCCCGTAGGAGTAAGCCCCGCGGGGCTGCACCGCAGACCATTCCCGGGTGCCGGTTCAGCATACGTGAGGCAGGCGCTCCGCTCCCGGCGAGATGGCGTAATTGTCGTTGTCGGTTAGTTGTGTTTAGTCCTGCATCTGCTCGGCGGCCGGGTTGAGGGCGAAGCCGAACGCCTGCACGGTCATTCGGCGCCAGTCTCTGA
>JASHQP010000486.1 GCA_030039095.1 Streptosporangiaceae bacterium | reverse complement strand
GAAGTACGCCGGCACGGCGTCAGAGTAGGAGTGCCACCAGCCACGGTGCGAGGCTTGCCGGCGCATGGTTAGCAGCGCCGCGCGGGTCTCGCCGGTGACCTCGTAGAGGTCGAGCAGGCGTTCCAGGTCGGGCTGGGCGATCTTGACCCGGCCGGTCTCGATGCGGCTGACCTTCGACTCTGACCAGCCGACGGCCTTGCCAGCCTCGGTGCAGTTCAGGTTGTGGTCCTCGCGAAGCTGACGTAACGCCGTCGCGAGTCGCCGGCGGCGTGCTGTGGGGCTGGACCGGGTTGCCACCGTCGCACCTCCAGAGTGGGGGGCTGCTATCCGTTCAGGGCACTTTTCGCATTGCGCTTGATTCTCTGCATTATGCATCCTATTGTGCAGAGCATCTGAGTGCCAGCATGACAGCTTCCGGGGGCCGTCGGGCGGAACCGGGAGAAAGCGGAGGCCTCCATGACCAACACGGCCAGCCACCGCAGGCCTCATGCCACTCCCCCGGTGCGGGTGTCCTGCCGGGACTTCCCGGCGCGGCCGGAGCAGGTCGGGCACGCCAGGAGGTTCCTGGCCGCCGTGCTGGGCGGCTGCCCGGTGGCCGATGACACGCTGCTGTGCCTTTCGGAGTTAGCCAGCAACAGCGTGCTGCATTCCGCCAGTAACAGGCCCGGCGGCGCGTTCATGGTCCGCGTTGAGATCCGGCAGGGCGATTATCTGCGGATCGAGGTCAGGGACGAGGGCGGGCCGTGGGAGGAGCGCCTGGGCGCGGACGGGCGGGTGCACGGCCTCGGCATCGTGCGCGCGCTGGCGGCCGCGTCGGGCATCGACGGCGACGCGGCATCCGGCTGGATCGCCTGGGCCAGGCTCGACTGGCCGGGGCGCGCTGCCGCTGCGGAAAAGGGCGACAGCCGGGCCGCGCGCAGTTAGATAGATAAGGAGAGACGAGGCCGCTGATGAACGAGGGTTCCGGGATCCTGTCGCCCGAGTCATTACCCAGGCCCGGGGAGGTCGCGCTGCTGACCGCGATCGATGCGGTGCTCGAGGTGCCCGCGAGCGAACTGCCGGACCGGGTCGCGCTGGTCCGGCGCTACGTCGGGGCGGCGCTGGACGCGGTTCCTGGCACCCGCCGTGTCGCGTTCCAGGTGATCGCGCAGATGCTCGTCCGCGACGCTGGCCGCGACTGCCCAGCCAAGGCTGGCGATCAAGGCGGCTGACCTGCCTGGCATGGCTGCCTGGCAGGCTGCCTGAGCTGAGGTCGCTCGAGTCAGTGGCCGCGGGCGATCCACGCGTCCAGGTGAGGCGCCTCCGCGCCGATGGTGGTGCTGTCGCCGTGGCCGGTGTGCACCACCGTGTCCGGGTCCAGGACCAGCAGGCGGTCGCGGATCGAGGTGATGATCGTGCCGAAGTCCGAGAAGGACCGCCCGGTCGCACCCGGGCCGCCGGCGAACAGGGTGTCACCGCTGAACAGCCAGCCCTGCTCGGGCGCGTGGAAGCACACGGAGCCGCGCGAGTGGCCCGGGGTGTGCAGGACGGTCAGCTCGGCGCCGGCGACCGTGACCTTCTGCCCGTCTGTGAGGTCCCGCTCCGGGGCCCAGTCGGGGTAGGTCATGGCCCACAGTTCCTGGTCGGCGGGGTGCAGCCAGGCTGACGCCCCGGTGGCTTCGGCCAGGGAGCGCGCGGCGTCGATGTGGTCGTCGTGGGCGTGGGTGCACAAGATGGCGGTCAGCCGCCGCGGCCCGACCGCGGCCAGGATCGCGTCCGCGCTGTGCGGGGCGTCGATGACTACGCATTCGGTCTCGTCGCCGATGATCCAGACGTTGTTGTCCACCTCCCAGGTGCCGCCGTCCAGGGAGAAGGTGCCCGAGGTGACAAGGTGATCCAGCGCGACCATGAATTTGATCTTAGTGACTCGTGATACAACATGCCCTGGAGGCGCTGATGGCTACCGTGTTCAAGAGCGAGTTCCTGGACAAGCTCGAGGCACTCGCGGCAGAGGCCGAGGCTCGTGGCACGGCCCGCGGCGAAGTTGAAGGCCGGGCACAGATGATCTTGCAGGTGCTGGCCGCCCGAGGCGTCACGCTGCCGACCGAGCTTCGCGATCAGGTCCTGGCCTGCACCGACGTCGCTCAGCTAGACGAGTGGGGCGGCAAGGCCGCGACCGCCCAGACCATCGACGAAGTCTTCGGCGAGGCCGACGGCAACCGGGACCGTGCCGGTGCCTCGCCTAGCGGGGCGCGACGACGTGGTGACCGAGGTGCCTGGCCGCCTCGGCCATCCGCTCGTCGTAGGTGACGATTACTCCGAGATCATGGCCCAGCCTGCGGGCAGTGGCGAGATGGATGGCATCTAGCGACCGGAGATCGGCGGGCAGCAGCACCGCAGCCTCGTCGAGGACACCGGTGTTGATCCGGATGAGATCTAGCCGAGCCAGCACCTTCCGGCCGGCGGCGACCGCAGCGTCCCCACCTGGCAATAGTGCCCGGATGACCTCGGTGCGGGCCAGCGCGCTGGCAACAAGCGGTCGCCGTCGGCGCAGGTACCGGCGCAGCGCGACCGACTCGTTCTCACGTACGGCCAGCTTCACGATCGCGGACGAATCCAGGTACGTGGCCGTCATCAGCGCTCATCGCGGCGCAGCCGCGCGAGCACACGTGATGGAAGCTCGGCCTCCGCCGGCAGGACCAGGGGCTCGGGCAGATCGTCCAGGTCAGCCGTTGCGGTATCGATGTCGCCAGTGGCGCGCATCCGCTCCAGCGGGCTGCCCTCAGGTATGGGCGTCAGCAGAGCCACGGGACGGCCACGGTCGGTGATCTCAACCGTCTCGCCCTGCTCGACCAGGCGCAGCAGGCCACTCGCCCTCTGGCGAAGTTCACGGACTCCTACCGATACCATGTGCTATTAGTAGCACAACTGGGCATAGGCCCGCAACCGGACGGCACGCGGGGGACCGGGACCGTACCGGTGACGCGGGTGCCCTGGCCTGGGGCCGAGTAGATTCGCAGGCATCCGCCGAACGCGCCGAGGCGGTCGGCCATGTTGACCAGCCCCGCGCCGAGGCCGCCGCCCGCTGTGTCGAAACCGGCACCGTCGTCGGTCACCTCGAACGCGAGCGTTCCGGCCTCCTCCCGCAAGCGCAGCCTGATGGCGGCCCTCTCCCCCGCGTGCTTGCACGCGTTCTGCATGGCCTCCAGGCAGCAGAAGTACACCGCCGCCTCGATACCGGCGGGATACCTCCCGAGCGAGCCGGCCTGCACCCGGGTGGGCAGCGCGGAGCGGCCGGCCGCGGCGAGCAGCGCGTCGGCCAGCCCGTGCGCGCGCAGCACCGGCGGGTAGATCCCGTGCGCGAGGCTGCGCACCTCCTGCGCGGTGCCGGCGACCTCGGCTCCGAGCTGCTCGAGCAAGCTGGCCAGCTCCGGATCCTGGCCGGAGTCTGGCGCAGCAGGCCAGTCACGTCGGTGGCCACTGGTCGAGGTTAGCGCCCGTTCGCGGACTCGGCCCGGGTCAGCCCGGCGCGCTGGCCACGATGATCTCGTTCATGTCCGGCGCGTACGCCGCCGGGTTCGACAGCTCGATCGTGTTGTCCCCGGCGGCCAGCGTGACGGTCACGGTCATCGCGCCGACCGTGTCGAAGCTGCCGGTAGGTGTGAACGACAGCAGCTGCGGCGTGCCTCCGTCCACGGTGATGTCGGCCTGGCGGCCGGTCGCCGAGCCGTCGCAGTAGATGATGGTCACGTTGTAGGTGCCGCCAGCCGGTGCGCTGACGTCGTTGTAGGTCAGCGTGCCGCCCTCGCCGACGTAACCGACCTTCTCGCCCCCGTAGCACGTGGAGCAGCTTGCCACGACCGCACCGCCCGCCAGCGTGTTCGCCGGCGCGGCGGCTGGGTAGGCGGTCGCGATGGACGGCGCCGTCGCGCTGGCCGAGACGCTGAACCCGTCGAACAGCGCCTGGCCCGGTTCGCCGGTCGCGTGCGACGTCACGAACATGCCCGCGTCCTGCGTGGCGGCCTGCGCGGGGACGGTCGCGGAGCCCACCTCGAGCCAGTCCGTGCCGTCGAAGGAGTAGTAGCCCGTGTAGGTGGAGCCGTCGCGGACCAGTTCGAGCCAGACCGGCAGCAGTTCCGGGTTGGTCCCGTTCGGCGGCGTCACCGAGTTGATGTAGTCTCCGCCGTCCGAGTCCCATTCCAGCTGGATGCCACCGGAGGGCGACTCGAACAGGATCACGCCTTCTGGCGTGGAGCCGGATCCGGTCATGTCGTTCCGCACGATGATCCCGGCCTTGGCGTAGCCGGTCATGTCCTGCTGCGACGTCACCTCCGTCTCGATGGTGGCGGTGCTGCCGACGGCGCCCTTCTCGTAGATGGTGCTGTACGCGTCGGCGTCGGAGTACAGGTCCGCCCCCGCCCCGGAGATGCCGAACTCCTGCCCGGACTGCCCGAAGGCCGCCGGCGCGTCGGTGGCCGACGAATAGGTCAGGTACGGCGCCTGCACCGGAGGGCTGGTCGTCACCTGCTGCTGCACCAGGAGACTCTGCGGCGTTCTGCCCGCCCAGGTATATCGCCCGGCCGCGGACACCGTGGAGGTCTCGAACAGCCCGGACGGCGCGGGCGCCACCACCTGGAACGTCGTCTGGACCGTCGCGCCGCTCGCGACCGACGGGAACAGCGCCGGGGTGGTCGCGGTCGCGGTCCAGCCCTTCGGCAGGTGCAGCCCGAGGGTGACCCTCAGCGCCGGCTGGACCCCGTCGTCGGTGAACGACACGGTGGCGGTCGCGGCCTGCCCGCCGGTCAGCGCGCCGGGGACGGTGGAGGTCAGCGTCCCCGACGGCGGCACGGCGCCCGGGTTGCGCAGCGCGGATATGCGCAGCAGCGCCACGCCGTGCGGCGGCACGTCGGCGCTGATCGTTCCGGCCGTCTCCGTTCCGCGGTGGGTCCACAGGTTGTCCAGGAGGTACGCGCCGCTGGCCGGAAGGCCGAGCGTGGCCGCGGGCACCGAGATGACCTCCGGACTGCCGCCGGTGTTGAACAGCCCGGCCACGACGTCTCCGCTCTTCTCGGTCTTCGCGAACACCTGCTCGGCCGGGGTGTTCACGAGCCGGCTCGCGTCGATGGCGTCCTGATCCACGGAGATCACGGCGCGGTTCTCCAGGATGCGCACGTCGGCCGGGTCAAGATCGGTCATGTCGGCGTTGATGACCAGCGGGGAGGCTGCCAGCGCCCACAGGCTCATCATCGACTGCTCTTCGGTGAAGGACAAGCCGTCGGCCGCGGGGCCGCTTCCGATCGTGAGCGAGTCGTAGTCGTTGAACGCGCCGGGGCCTCCGTAGGGGGCCCAGTCCGCGACCTGGTTGAACCGGCTCGCGACGCTGGACCAGGTGGTCAGCGGGTATGGGTCGCCGCAGTAGCACTGGATGTCACCGCCGGTCCGCCAGCCGTTGGAGTACTGCTGCCAGGTGGACGCGTCATCGATGTTGAGGCTGTTGGACAGTTCGAGGTGAATGGGCCGGCCGGTCTGCCGCAGTGCGTTGGACCACGCCTCCACGTCCGGGATGTCGAAGGAGCCGACCCCGTCCACCTTCACGTAGTCGACTCCCCAGGAAGCGAACTCGTCGGCCCACGAGTCGATGAACGCCTGCGCGCCCGGCTTGGAGTAGTCGATGCCCTGCATGCCCCCGCAGTTGTAGTTGTTCTCGGGGACCCCGTCGGCGATCTCGTCGGCCGTGTACGGCGTGCCCTCGATCGGGGTGTTCTCCGCCACCGCCTGGTCGGAGATGCCCGGGGTCACGTAGATGCCGAACTTCTCGCCGAGGTGGTGCACGTAGTTGGCGACGACCTGGATGCCGTTGAGCGACCCGGACGGCGGGAACTCGCTGGCGTCGATGACCCAGCGGCCGTACGCATCCACGTCGGGGCCCTGCGGGCCGGGGCAGTCGTACCAGAAGTCGTCCTGGTTGACGTAGTCGTAGCCGGCCTTCAGCAGGCCGCTGGTCTTCAGCGCGAGCGCCGCCGCCTCGTCGCCGGCCGCGGTCGGGTCACGGCCGGGAACGTTCCAGGTGCTCCAGCCCATCAGCGGCGTCAGCCCGACGCCGTTGTCCTCCGCGCTCGCCGGAGGCGCGGCCGACGTGACGGCGACGATCGCCAACGGCGCTGCCAGGAGGGCTGCGACCAGGATCCGGGGCAATCCCTTCATGCTCTTCATGTGGACCTGCGCTTCCCGCGGCCCGGACCGAGGGCGTGTTCCCGGCCGCTCGTGATGAACAGTGCTGCCTGTGGTCAGCCACCCGCCGTCTCCGGCGTGAGGAGTTGGATGCTGGCGGCGCTCGCGTATAGGTTGACCGGCCCCGTGCTCGCCGTGCGGACCTGCAGGTCGGTGACTGCCGTGGCCGGAACCTGGGCCAGCAGGGTGAGGGTCACCGGCGTGGCGGTGAGCTGCACCGGGTCGGTGGTTACGTCCTCCTCGCCGTCGTAGAAGTCGAGGTAGACGTCGCCGGTCCCCTGCACGGTGATGGATATCTGGTAGTAGTCGCCTCCAGTGAGATCCGGCGACGGCTGGACCCAGATCCATGAGTTGGGGGCGGCGCTGGTCTCGGTCCACTCCACCGCGCTCGCACCCTGCGGGGTGGTGGCCGGCGTGATCGTGCCCGGGATGGAGCCGACCCCGTTCTCCACCGGTCCCAGCCAGTCGAGCTGGCCGGTCGGCGTGCTGCCCAGCAGGTTCGGGCCGGTCGGGACCAGGACCTCCGGCTGGCGTCCCGGCGGGAACTGCAGCGGCCCGGCCTGGTAGGACGGCGGCGCGTCGCTGGGGGCGGCGGCCCAGGAGGTGTCGGCGGTGGCGGTCATCGCGAACGAGACGCTGGCCGGCCCGGGCCGCGATCCGACGCCGTCGAGCACGGACGCGGGCAGCCAGGCGTCCGGCGTGGACCGTCCGTCGACGCTGACGCCCTGCACGTACTCCGAAGCCGGGGCGCCGGGCGCGGTGATCGTGACAGGGGCCCGGCCCGGGACGTCGAATTGTGCCACCGGGAACACCGGCGCGCCGAGCACCAGGACCGGCGCGCCCGGGGTCTCCGGGTACATGCCGAGGCTGGCCCAGACGTACCACGAGCTCATCGCGCCCAGGTCGTCGTTGCCCGGCTCGCCGCCCGGGGTGTCGGAGTAGACCGCGGTGAGGATCTCGTGCACCAGCGCCTCGGTCTTGTACGGCGCCCCCACGTAGTCGTAGAGCCAGGGCGAGCCCAGCGAGGGCTCGTTGCCGGCCCAGTCGTAGGGAGCATTCGGCCCGGCGTTGAGCTGGGTGAAGAACGTGTCCAGGCGCTGCTGGACGGCGGCGTCGCCGCCGATCGCCTGGACCAGGCCGCCCAGGTCCTGTGGCACCGACCAGGTGTACTGGGCCGCGTCGCCTTCCTGGAAGCCGGACTGGCCGAAGCTGCTCATGCCCGCGATGTTCGGGCCCAGTTCCGGGAACTGGCCGCTGCCGTCACGCGGCTCGATGTAGCCGGTGGCGGTGTTGAAGACGTTGGTCCAGTTCTGGGATCGCTGCAGGAACGTCCGGTGGGTGGATGCCTGCCCGAGTTCCTGCGCCAGTTCGGCGATCGAGAAGTCCCCGGTGGCGTACTCCAGGGTCTCCGAGGCGCCATTGTCGACGGGGGACAGGTCGCTCTCCTGGGTGTTCGGCACGAATCCCAGCGATTCATAGTCGGCCAGCTGCGGGCGCTCCACGTAGAAGCCCTGTCCGAGCTGGCTGGTCGTGGGCACCACGGTGGCGCCCTTGATCATCGCGTCGAGGGCGGCGCGGGCGTCGAAGTCCCTGGCCCCGAACGCGTAGGCCTCGGCCAGGATCTCGTCGGCCGCGTCGCCGTTCATGACCTGGGTGTAGTCGTTGGCGAACCCCCACTTGGGCAGCCATCCGCCCTGGGCCTCGTCGCTCAGCAGCGAGGTCATCATCTGGCTGGTCTGCTGCGGCGCGACGACCGCCAGCAGCGGGATTTCGTCGCGGTAGACGTCCCAGCCCGAGTAGTTGGCGTACTGGACCTGGCCGGGCGGCAGTTGGTGCACCTCGTTGTCGAAGCCCAGGTACTGCCCGTTGACGTCGGAGAACGTGCTCGGATCCAGGAGTGCGTGGTAGAGCGCTGTATAGAACTGCGCCTGCTCGGACTGCGTTCCGCCGCCGATCCGGATCCGGCTGAGCAGGCTGTTCCACTCCGCGTAGGTGTGGGCGGCCACGGCCGGGACGCTCCATCCGGGGTCCTCGGCGCGGAGATTCTGCCACGCATTGGCCTGGCTGACGTAGGAGATGGAGACCTTCATCGTGACCGTGCGCTGCGCCGTGGTGTTGAACGTCACCCAGGATCCCGAGCCGAGCCCTGTCGCGGACGCGACAGTGGTGCGCGACTGGTCACCGTTGGCCTCCTGGCCGGGCGGGGCGACGAGCGGGCCGCCGACCGGCTTTCCGCCGGGCCCGGCGGGCTCCCGCTGCAGGGCCGGCCCCTTGCTGGAGACCCGAGCCGATCCCTCGGTCTCGACCACGGACTCCTGGCGCAGCGACACCGCGGAGGCGAGCAGGCTGACCGGCCCGGTGCTGGCGGTGCGCACCTCGAACTGCTCGGCCCCGACCGACCCCGTGGGCACCGTCGAGGCGATCGTGAGCGTGACCGGCGTCGACGACAGCTGGACGCTCTGGCTGTCGACGTCCACCTGGCCGTTGTAGAAGTCGAGGAACATGTCGCCGCTGCCCTGGAGGGTGACGCTCGCCTCGTAGGTGCCGCCCTGGGTCAGGGCCGGCGGCGTGGCCTCGATCCAGGTGTTCGCCTCGGCCGTGGACTGCTGCCAGGAGACCGCGCTGGTCCCGTCCGCCGTGGTCGCCGACGCGATCGCCGGGGTGCTGCCGCCACTGTTGATCACGTGGTAGCTCCAGGGCAGGCTGCCGGCGGGCTCGGTGAAGACGTTCGGCCCGGTGGGCTCGGTCTGCCAGGTGCCGTAGGAGGAGAACGGCCGGGAGAATTTGGCCACGAAGTGCACCGGGTAGGTGCCCGGGCTGCCGCAGAACTGCCCGGCGGTCTCGTCACCGGTCACCTCGTTGTCGCCCACCACCTGCACGTCCGCGGCCGTGTTGCCGGACTCCGCGTCGCCCGCCTTGAACAGGATGTTGGCCGCCGTGCTGCTCGGATACGTGAAGCTGCCGATGCCGGAACGCGTCGTCGCCGCCAGGTCTGCCTGGATGGCGGAGGAGGTGGACGGGTTCAGCGTGACCGAGTACGAGCCGGGCCTGGCGTTCTCCTCGCCGTGCGAGAACGGGTCCGTGGTGTCGACCGGGTCGCTGCCGAGGGCGCCGACCGTCGGCAGGATGGGGAAGTCGCCGTAGGCGCCGCAGCCGGGGCCCGAGATGTGCGTGAGGCTGAAGCCCAGGATCGACGAGTCGGCGTAGTTGTACCCGCCGCCGTCCGGGCGGGACGGGGTGTCCGGGCTGAAGGTCAGCATCCCGAACGGCGCCGCCGCGCCCGGGAACGTGTCTATCTGGCCCACGGTCGCGCCGCCGGAACCGGTACCGATCATGGGGTTCACCAGCGACGCCGGGTCGGTGACCAGGGCGCTGCCAGCGGCCGACGTACCGACGGCGGCCGACGTACCGGCGGCGGCCGTGGCCTGGGGCGCGGCAGCGACGGCGAGCGGTACCGCGCAGATGGCGGCCGTCACGGCGGCCAATGCGAGGGGACGGCGCTGTCGGCAAGCGCGGGGCGGATGACCTATCACGGATCGCCTCCATGACAACGTTGTCTCGCCCTTCTTCTATCGCAGCGAGAACGTGCCCACAAGGCGCACCCCGACGATGGCCAGCGACCCCCGGGCCGGACCTGCTCTTTTGGGTCAGGGGGGGCAGGACGTTGTTACCTGTGCGCTACGGCACGGCGGGTTGAAGCCCCCGGCGTCGGCCGGGCCGGCCCGGCATGCACCCCCGAGGCCGCGCCACGATCGGCCCTCTATTGACACCAGTCAAGATGGTTTGGGATGAAACACGTATGACAACGATGTCTGATGTCGCGGTCAGGCAATCCGCCGCACACGAGGACGCCGTTCAGGCGGATGCCGGCATCAGCTGCCGCTGGCCCCGCCGGGTTCTTCCTCTAGATAAACGAGCCCGTTGCCGTCCGGGTCGGCGAAAAAGAACATCGGCGGGTTGCCGTCGAGGTGCACGACTTCGTCGTTGTGCAGCCTCACGCCCGCCTGGCGAAGCCGCGCGTAGGCGGTCTCGGCGTTGGTCGTGCCCAGCCGTACGGCCATCGGGATTTCGCTGTCCGGGGGCAGTAGCACCAGGCCGACGCTCGACCCGGGGGGCACCACTTCCACCAGCCTGGCCCCGGGCCACACCTCGATGTCGATGCGCAGCTCGCAGCCGAGCACCTCTGTGTAAAACGCCAGTGCCCGGTCCTGATCGGCCACCGGGATCGACACGCTCCGGACTCTCGTCGTCATAGTCATGCTCTGTAAGACCGACGGCCGCCAGGAAAATCATCGCACCAGCGGGAACGCCCTGGTCATCACCCCCACCGAGATCCGGTCCGGCAGCCAGCCATCCGGCGAGAGCCCCTCAGAACCATCATGAGCCACAAAGCGGTCACGGTATCCCATCAGACTCTAAAGCAAGGCCATTGAGCATACGGCCAGGGATTAATTTTACCTTCCCCGTTTATCGGAGTAATCCGGGTTGGCTTGACATAGCAACCGCGCTGCTATTGCCCGCGTGGCGATTACCTGCGCTGACTGCCTGCACGCAGGATAATGGCGTGAAAGCCAAACTGTTTATTCGGGCATGCTCGCACCGAGCGGAAAGGGAGAAGGCAGATGCTGATCACCATCGGGAGGGTGGTGCGCTGCCGCTCGGCACAGGCGGCGGCCGCGACGGTACTGGCCGGGACAGCCGCCTTGGCCGGAGCGCCCCCGGCCGCGGCGAGCCCGGCAAACCTGGTGGACTGCAGCATCAACCACAACGCCCTTCAGCCCGCGATCGCCGCCGCCACCACGGGCGCGACGCTGCTGGTGACAGGCACCTGCACCGGCCCGTTCACGATCAGCAACGACCTGACCCTCGTCGGCACCGGCCAGGCGGTGCTCGACGGCAATGCGGCAGGCCGCACCGTGACGGTCGGCAGCGCCGCCGTGGTCCGCCTCGATCACCTGATGATCACCAATGGCACCGGCGGCATCAACAATCAGGGCGCGCTGACGGTGGTCGATTCCGCCGTGAGCGGCAACACGGCGTCGAACGGCCCCGGCGGCGGCATCAACAACGCAGTAAATGCGACCCTTGTGGTAACCGTCTCGACGGTAAGGGACAACTACTCGCTGGGTGCTGGCGGCGGCATCAACAACAACGGCGTGCTCACGGTTCGCGACTCCCATTTGCTCGGCAACTCTGCGGACAACTGCGGCGGCATCGACAGCGTCGGAGTCGGTAACTCGGCTACGGTGAGCCAGTCTTCGGTGAACAACAACATGGCCCGGGTAGCGGACGGCGGCGGCATCTGCGACGGCCAGACCGGCACGCTGACGCTCTCCGGTTCGGAGGTGTACGGGAACACCGCCGGCTTCGGAGCCGGCCTCTATGACAACGACGGCACCGCGAACGTGATCCGCTCGACGGTGGAACGCAACACAGCGTCGAGCCAGGGCGGCGGCATCTTCGTCGTCAACGGCGGCGCGATGACGCTGACGCGTTCCGCGGTGCAGAGCAATACCGCGGAGGGCGGTCCCGGCAGCGGCGGCGGCATCTACAAGGCCAGCGGCACCGTGACCCTGGACCAGTCCTGGGCTCGCACAAACAAGCCGGACAACTGCGCTCCATCCGGAAGCGTGCCGGGATGCTCCGGGTGAGCTCCTCAATCCTTACGGGAGGGCGGCTCACGGACGGCGGCGCCTTGCCTGGCTGTTCCGGACGAGGGATCATGGAGAACCAGCGCCGCCGGCCTGCTCGGCCGGCGCCGCGGCAGCGGAGGGCCGTCACGACCGTCAGGGGGGTCGATGGTCCGCGATTCCCCAGCGCAACGGGTCAATGGCCAGCCGGGCTTCTTAGCGTGGCAGCCCGCACCCCGCCGAACCGAAAGGAAGCTCTGGAACGCCTTCCGGGCCGGCCAGCAGATGGACCTGCGCCCGAACGGGACCGGTGCCCGCAACGGGCGGGTCAGTGGGCGCCGGTCCGTCGTGCGTGCCAAGACGATCGCCGAAATCCTGTGCGCCGAGCCCCGGCCGGGGCATCACGCCCGGCTCACCTTGCGCGGCGCCCGGATCATCGGCTCGCTGGACCTGAGCCACGCCCGGATCGAGCATCCGATCATCTTCCGTGACTGCGTATTCGAGGAGCCGATCGTGCTCGCCGAGGCCCGCCTTGGTGCGCTGTCCCTGGAGGGCTGCACCTTCCCGGGGATCGACGGGCAGAACCTCGAGATAGACAGCGACCTGGGCCTCACCGGGGTCTCGTCCTCCCGGACGGTGACGCTCACCGGCGCGCACCTGCACCGCGCGCTGCGGCTGCGCGGAGCGCGGCTGCGCCACGGGGAGGGCCAGCAGGCCGCCCTGGACGCTGATCACCTCATCGTGGACGGCGCCATCGCCGCCAACGACGGGTTCGACGCCCGCGGCACCGTGACGATGGCCGGAGCCAGGGTCAGCGGCTCCGTCCGGCTGGACGGAGCCACCATCATCGCCGGCCCGGGGCAGGAGATCGCGTTCTACGGCGACGGCATGACGGTCGGGCACGACTTCAACGCCCAGCGGCTGATCGCCGAGGGCGAGGTGCGGCTGGTCGACGTCACCATCAGC
>JASHQP010000485.1 GCA_030039095.1 Streptosporangiaceae bacterium | reverse complement strand
GGCGTCAGCAGGCGGGCGTCAGCAGGCGGCCCGGCCCTTTCGGAGGTCGTGCTCGTTTGCGCTGCAGTCTGGAGCTGCTGCGCGGCCGTGCTCAGCCGGGATGCCGGCCGGAGAGCCGGACCGCGCCCGCGCCCGCCGCTATCTCACCGAGCAGCCATGCGGTTACGCCGCGGGATGCCAGCAGGCTGACGGCCGCTCCCGCGTCGTGCGCGCCGACCACGGCGACCATGCCGACGCCCATGTTGAAGACCCGTTCCATCTCCTCGTCCGCGACCGGGCCGAACTCGGCCAGCAAGCGGAAGATCGGCTGCGGGCTCCAGGTTGCCCGGTCGAGCACGGCGTCGGCGTTCGGCGGCAGCACCCTGGCCAGGTTCAGCGCGAGCCCGCCGCCGGTCACATGCGCAAACGCGTGCACGTCGCAGCCCTCGGACAGAGCCAGGCAGTCGCGGGCGTAGATGCGGGTCGGTACCAGGAGTTCCTCGCCGAGGGTCCGGTCCAGCCCGGGCGGCGTCGCGCCGAGGCTCAGTGGCCGCCCAGCCCCGCCCGCCTGGCTCAGCAGGTGCCGGACCAGCGAAAACCCGTTCGAGTGCAAGCCGGACGAGGCCATCGCGATCACCGTGTCGCCGGGCCTGACCCGGTCGGGCCCGAGCAGCCGGTCCGCCTCGACCACCCCGGTCGCCGCCCCCGCCAGGTCAAAGTCGCCCGGGGCAAGATGGCCGGGATGCTCGGCCGTCTCCCCGCCGATCAGCGCGCAGCCGGCCTGAACGCACCCCTCGGCGATCCCGCCGACGATCGCGGCCACCCGCTCGGGGTGAACCCGGCCGCACACCACGTAGTCGGTGAGGAACAGCGGCTCGGCCCCGCAGACCGCCAGGTCGTCGACGACCATGGCGACCAGGTCGATCCCGACCGTGTCGTAGACCCCGAGCTGCTGCGCGATCGTCACCTTGGTGCCGACCCCGTCGGTGGCCGTCGCCAGCAGCGGTCGCCGGTAGGCGGCGAGCCTGGACGCGTCGAAGAGCCCGGCGAAGCCGCCGATGCCGCCGACGACCTCCGCCCTCGCGGTGCGGGCCACAGCGGCACGGATCAGATCCACGGCCCGCTCCCCCGCCGCGATGTCGACCCCGGCCGTCGCGTAGCTCAGATCGCCGCCGGGGCCGCCGGGGACGCCGGGGCCGCCCGGGACGCCCGGGCTGCCGGGCGTGGTCACTAGCCTGCCCGCGCCGCGCTGACCACCGCGCGCTCCAGCAGGTGCTTGCCTTGCTCCTGCGCGGCGACCCCCAGCGGGTAGTCGCCGTCGAAGCAGGCGCGGCACAGCCGGCCAGCGGGCAGCGTCGTGGCGGCGGTCAGGCCCTCGAGCGATACGTAGCCCAGCGTGTCGGCCCCGATCGACACCCGGATCTCCTCGGCCGACAGGCCGCCCGCGATGAGCTCGGCCCGGGTCGCGAAGTCGATGCCGTAAAAGCACGGCCACGCCACCGGCGGACTGGATATCCGCACGTGCACCTCGGCGGCGCCCGCCTCGCGCAGCATCGCCACGATCGCGCGCTGCGTGTTGCCGCGGACGATCGAGTCGTCGACGACGACCACACGCTGGCCCGCGATCACGTCACGGAGCGGGTTCAGCTTGAGCCTGATGCCGCGCTGCCTGATCGTCTGGCTCGGCTCGATGAAGGTCCGGCCCACGTAGGAGTTCTTGACCAGGCCCTGGCCGTACGGGATGCCGCTGGCCTGCGCGTAGCCGATGGCGGCTGGCGTGCCAGACTCCGGGACCGGGATGACCAGGTCGGCGTCGACCGGATGCTCTGCGGCGAGCCTGCGGCCGACCTCGACCCTCGTCGCCTGCACGCTCCGGCCCGCAATCGAGGTGTCCGGGCGGGCCAGGTACACGTACTCGAACAGGCATCCCCGTGGCTGCGGCGACGCGAACGTGCGGGACCGCAGGCCACGCTCGTCTATGGTGATCAGCTCCCCCGGCTCGATCTCCCTGACGAATGACGCGCCGACGATGTCGAGCGCCGCGGTCTCGCTGGCGACCACCCAGCCCTGTTCCAGGCGGCCGAGGACGAGCGGGCGGAAGCCCTGCGGGTCGCGGGCCGCGTACAGGGTCCGCTCGTCCATGAAGACCAGCGAGTACGCGCCGCGTACCAGCGGCAGCGCAGCCAGGGCCGCGGCCTCGATGCCCTCGCCATCGCCATCAGCGGGACCACTCGCACCGCCGCCACCCGCGACGCCTCCCGCACCACCCGCGACGCCTCCCGCACCACCCGCGATGCCTCCCGCACCACCCACCGGAAGCGTGAACAGCGCGGTCAGGACGTCGGTATCGGATGTGGCCTCGGGCAGGCCGCCGGTTGCCTGCCCGCCGTCACCCGCCGAGGCCCGCACCAGCGCGGCCAGTTCCAGGGTGTTGATCAGGTTGCCGTTGTGGCCCAGTGCCAGGCTCGCCGACGGCGTGGTCCGGAACGTCGGCTGGGCGTTGTGCCACACCGACGAGCCGCTGGTGGAGTACCGGCAGTGCCCGACGGCGATGTAGCCGCGGAGCGTGCTGAGCACCGGTGTGTTGAAGACCTGCGGGACCAGGCCCATGTCCTTGAAGACGACGATCCGGGAGCCGTCGCTTACCGCGATCCCAGCCGACTCCTGGCCGCGGTGCTGCAGCGCGTAGAGGCCAAAGTAGGCGAGCGTTGCCACGTCCTCGTCGGGCGCCCAGACGCCGAACACCCCGCATGCATCCCGCGGCGGCCTGTCGGTGGGATCGAGATCATCCGTCAGGCGGCCATCAGGCTGGATCACCTCGACAGTCTATGGCAGCACCATGCGGGAAATGCCCGATCACGACCTTGCCGCGCCGCCGGGGCATGCGGCCGGGCTCTGACCGGATTCGGCACCAACCCCGATTTTTAGGCATGCCCAAACCACTGGTGCTGCCCTGCCCAAACCCCGCGGCCCGACCGAATCATCCGCCGCCGCCACCCAAAACTGGCACGAATCGTACATTCGGGGCACCAGTCAGCCCCCTGCCGTTAGGGTCGCCGGCCCGTTGCTGTGGCTAGAGCGACAGCGCCGGGCCGGCGACACTACAGGCACGCGGGGAACTCACACGGGCCGCCCACCGGGAGGAACTCAGACCGGCACTTACCACGAGCGCGGGGAACTCACACGGGCCGCTCACCGGGAGCGCCGGGAGCAGAGCCCGTTGCAGACAGGGGGAGGTAGGCGGAGATGTCGGCGCGGGGGCCGCTCGCGCGAACCCGGCCGTCGGCGACCGCGTCGGCCCACTCGAGCTGGCCGGTCGCGAGCAGGACCCACGTGACCGCGTCGGTTTCCACCACGTTCGGCGGGGTTCCGCGGGTATGCCGGGGCCCTTCCACACACTGGATGGCCGCGAACGGCGGGATCCGCACCTCGACCGCGCGGCCGGGAGCCTTCGCCTCGAGCAGACCGAGGAGGTACGTCACGGCCAGCCGGGCGGCGTCTCGTTCCGGCCCCTGATCCAGATCGATCGCGTCCAGCACCGCGCTGACGCACGCGGCCTCGAGCGCTCCCAGCGTGACCGGGCCCGCCCATTCGGGGCGCCCGAGCGCGGCCCGCTGCGCGTTCACGGCGGCGAGGAGGCGGGCCGGATCCCCTTTGCGTACTGGCATCGCAGCGAACCTAGCCGGCCGCTCGGACGGTGCGACGCCACCCGGGCGCGGATCAGGTGTTCCCAAACCGCAGTTTTCGGCTCGTAACTTTTTACAACTTCTACTGGCAGAACAGGGCCGATACAGGTAATCGTTCGGTATGCCTGGTAAGCGTAGTGCTCGGTCGCGGGTCCGCGGCTCGTGGGCGGCCAGGCTGACCGGCGCCGGATTCGCGATCCTGCTTGCGGCGGTCGGGGCCGCCGTGTACCTGGTCGTCGGCGGGGCGCACGCGGACAACGACTCCTCGGACCTGCCCACGCGCGTGCTCGCCACGCAGGCGATCGGGCTCGCCTACTCCCCCTCCGCCTCGGACGTCGACGCGCTCGAGGCGGTGCCGGGCGGTCTCGGCTTCGGCGGCAGCCAGAGCGCCGGGGTCAACTGGACGGCCGACCAGATGGCCGGGGGGACGTACATCTTCATCTACCTCCAGAACGGCAGGTGCCTGGGGCCGTCCCGCGCGGCGTCCGTGTCGCTGCAGCGATGCAGCCTCCAGGCGGGCCAGCGCTGGGTGCGGCAGCACTCGGTGCAGGGCAGCAACGGCCTGGAGTACTGGCAGCTGCGGAACCTGTCCGACGGGCGGTGCCTGACCGCGGCCGCCGCCGGCGGGCCGCCCGCCGCGCGGCTGGAACGCTGCCAGGCGTCGCCCGGGGCCAGCCAGCTCATCGCGTTCCTGACCTCGTCCTGAGCGGATCGCGCAGGAGCGGCCGGCTCAGCCGAACAGCGCGGGCAGCGTGCCGCGGTGCGTTGCGGCCAGTTCGTCCAGCGGGATCGTGAAGCAGTCGACGACCTCCAGCACGGCGCCGCCGGTGACGCCGAGCTCGGCGGCCGGCACGCCGCGGGAGGAGCAGAGCGCCGCGAACTCGGCCTCGGCGCCCGGCACCACGGCGACCACCGCTCGCGCCGCCGACTCGCCGAACAGGCCGGTGAACGGGTCCCCGGGCAGCCGCACCGCGCACCCCTGGCCGCCGGCCAGGCAGCACTCGGCGAGCGCGATCGCCAGGCCTCCGTCGGATAGGTCGTGGGCGGCGGCCAGCAGGCCCTGGGACGCGGCGGCGGCCAGCACGGCCGCGAGGTTGCGCTCCGCGTCCAGGTCGACCGCTGGCGGAAGGCCGCCGATGTGCTGGTGCGCCACATGCGCCCATAGCGACCCGCCGAATTCCGCGTCACCGCGGCCGAGCAGCACCACGCCGCAGTCCGGGCGGTCGAAGCCGATCGCCAGCCGCTTGCTGACGTCGTCGTGGACGCCGAGGACGCCCACGATCGGGGTCGGCTGGATCGCCGCGTCCGCGGTCTGGTTGTAGAAGCTGACGTTGCCCCCGGTCACCGGCACGCCGAGGGCCTGGCACCCGTCGGCGAGGCCGCGCACCGCCTCGGTGAACTGCCACATGACGCTGGTGTCCTCGGGTGAGCCGAAGTTGAGGCAGTTCGTGACCGCGAGCGGCCGTGCCCCGGTCGCGGCCACGTTGCGGTACGCCTCCGCGAGCGCCAGCTGGGTCCCGGCGTACGGGTCGAGCAGGCAGTACCGGCCGTTGCCGTCCACGGCGAGCGCCGCGCCGAGCGACGTATGCTCGTCGACCCTTATCAGCCCCGCGTCCTGCGGCGTCGCGAGAACGGTCTCGCCGCGCACGTAGCGGTCGTACTGCTCGGTGACCCACGTCTTGTCCGCGGCGTCCGCCGAGCCGAGCATGGCCAGCAGCGTCTCGCGCAGCTCACCGCCGGCGGCGGGCCGTTCCAGCCGCAACGGGTCGTCGGCCTGCAGATCCTGCTGGCCGGGCGGGCGGCTGGCCGGGCGGTCGTAGACAGGGCCCTCGTCAGCGGCGGTGCGGGGCGGGATGTCGACGACGACGTCGCCGCGCCAGGTCATCTCCAGCCGCCCGGTGGCGGTGACCTCGCCGATCACGGTCGCCTCGACGTCCCACTTCGCGCAGATCTCCATGAAGCGGTCGAGCCCCCCGGGCTCGACGATCGCCATCATGCGCTCCTGGGACTCGCTCATCAGGATCTCGGCCGGCCCCAGCGACGCGTCCCGCAGCGGCACCGTGTCCAGCCGGACCCGCATGCCGATCCCGGCGCCGCCACCGGCCGCCAGCTCGGTGGTCGCGCACGCCACCCCGGCGGCGCCGAGGTCCTGGATGCCCAGCACCAGTCCCGCGGCGTAAA
Organism: Streptosporangiaceae bacterium; assembly: GCA_030039095.1. Next base: position 817 of record JASHQP010000485.1, on the reverse strand, counting down.
GCTCCAGGCAGCACTCGATCAGCAGTTTTTCCTTGAACGGGTCGCCGACCTGGACACTGGGACGCTTCGCGCCTTCGGTGCCGCCGCCCCCAAACGACGCGCTGGCCAGCACCGAAGCGCCGCCGATGCCGTCCGGCCCGGTCTTCGCGCCGACCAGGACCACCGCGTTGCCGGGCCCGCTGGCTGCGGCCAGCTTGAGGTCGTCGTGCCGCATGACGCCCAGGCAGAGGGCGTTGACCAGCGGGTTGCCCGCGTAGCACGGGTCGAAGGCCAGCTCGCCGCCGATGTTGGGCAGCCCGAGGCAGTTGCCGTAGAACGAGATGCCGCCGACCACGCCCGGCAGCACCCTGCGGGTGTCCGGCGCGTCCGCGGGGCCGAACCGGAGCGCGTCCATCACCGCCACCGGCCGGGCGCCCATGGCCAGGATGTCGCGGACGATGCCGCCGACGCCGGTCGCGGCGCCCTGGAACGGCTCGACGTAGCTGGGGTGGTTGTGCGACTCCAGCTTGAACGTGACCGCGTAGCCCTGGCCGATGTCCACGACGCCCGCGTTCTGGCCGATGCCGGCCAGCAGCGCGGCGGTACGCGGCGCCTTCTCGGCGAACTGCCGCAGGTGCATGCGGGACGACTTGTAGGAGCAGTGCTCGCTCCACATCACCGAGTAGATGGCCAGCTCGGCGTCGGTGGGCCTGCGGCCGAGCATCCCGGCGATCCGCACGTACTCCTCGGTGGTCAGGCCGAGCTCGGCGTATGGCTGCGGCCGGTCCGGCGTGCCGGCCGCCCGCGCGACGGTGTCTTGCGGCGGCGGGGTCCGCGG
>JASHQP010000484.1 GCA_030039095.1 Streptosporangiaceae bacterium | reverse complement strand
CGTGCTGCACCTGGACCTGGACCGCCTCCGGGGCCTGCCCGGCGCTGCGGGTGCCGAGGCGGCGTGGGCGGGGCAGGCGACCGCCGGGCCGGGGTATGACTGCGACGCGCAGATCGTCCCGGTCGTCACCGGCCACCTCGACCCCGCCGTCCTGGACCGCCTCGCCGGCCTGCTGCTGCACGGCACACCCGCCACCCCCGGGCAGGATCCGCCCGCCGCGCCCGCCGCGTTCACCCAGCCCGCCGCGCCCGGCCTGCCGGTCAGCCCGGGCCGGTCCGTCACCCCCGGCCCGGCCGACGACAGCGACGCCACCCGGCGGGCGCGGGCCGAGCGGGCCGCCCGGCGGATGATCGTCAAGGCCGCGGCGGATCTGCTGTCGGGGCCGGGCGGGCTCGCCTCCTACCTGCGGACCCGGCTCGCACCCGATACGGTCGCGTCGGTGAGCCTGCCGCTGGACGTCGGCACCGCCACCGAGGCCATCCCGGTCCAGCTGCGCCGGGCGGTCGCGGTGCGCGACCGGGGCTGCCGGTTCCCGGGCTGTGACCAGCCGGTCGCGGCGTGCCAGCCGCACCACGTCATCCCGCGGGCCCAGGGCGGCCCGACCTGCCTGGCCAATGTGCTGCTTTTGTGCACGTTTCATCATCTGATCGCGATCCACCGGTGGGGGTGGGGCATCGACCTGCACCCCGACGGCACCGTCACCGCCACCAGCCCCGACGGCGACAAGACCCTGCACAGCCACGGGCCACCACCAGCCGCAGCCGCCTGACCACGGCAATTCAGGCCCTCAGTCTGTCGCCTCATGAGTTGCTGGCTGGTCTTCTTCAGGCCATGAGCTGGACCTCGCCAGCTGCTGGGAGGTGCTGGCGGCCGACAGGCTTGACTCTCACCTTGGGTGAGCCTGCACACTCAGGTTGCCGGGTCGGATCGGCCCGGCGACGAGGGAGTCAGCGTGGAAGAAATCGGTATCGGGGAGTTCGCACGGCGGTCTCGCCTTTCACTGAAGGCACTCCGCCTCTACGACGAACGCGGGGTGCTGGTGCCGTCGCGCGTCGATCAGGCGTCTGGCTATCGCTACTACGGCACGGACCAGCTGGACCAGGCACGTCTTGTCGTGATGCTGCGCCAGTTGCAGCTGCCGCTTGCGGCGATCAAGGAGCTGCTCGCGTCTGATCCGGCCGATGCGGCAGCGCGGATCGCTGAGTACTGGCGGGGCGCCGAAGCGGCACACGACGACCGTCGCGTCCTGGCTGACTACCTCGTCAACCGGTTGTGTGGAAAGAGGTCCGCGATGTACGAGGTTGCAACCCGGGAGATGCCTGAGCGGAGCCTGCTGTGTCTCAAGCGCAATGTCGACGAGCAGGGGCTATGGGCGTTCGGCAAGGAGTACATCGCGATCTTTCGCGAGCGCCCGCGCCCGAAGATCGAAGGGCGAGAAGGTGCGTCTTTCTGCATCTACTGGGACTGGCCGGGCGCTGACTATGATGGGCTGCTCGAATGGTGCACGCCGGTTGCAGCGGCAGGGGCGCATGCTCTCGCGGAGCGCTATCCCGAGCTGACGTTGCGGACCGAGCCGGCGCATCGGGAGTTGTTCGTCGCGCTGCCGAGCACGCCGGCATCGGGGGTGCACATTCAGCTTGCTGTTGAGTCGCTGCAGGCCTGGCTGCAGGAGCACGGCATTGGGGATGAGGCTCTTGCTCCCAACCCCGATGACCTCGGCGATCGCATCACCTACCTGGCGACCGGACCCGCGAGTGTCGACTGCGACTTCGCGGTCGCGTTCGTAGAGTGATGATCGAAGCCCACGGCCTGGTGAAGCGCTACGGCTCCACCACGGCCGTCAACGACCTGTCGTTCTCCATCCGGCCCGGCATGGTCACCGGCTTCCTCGGGCCGAACGGCGCCGGGAAGACCACCACCATGCGGATGATCCTGGGCCTGGACGCGCCGACGCAGGGCTCGGTCACCGTGGGCGGCCGTAGCTACCGCGACCTGCCGGCACCGATGCGCGAGGTGGGCGCCCTCCTCGACGCCACGGCGGTGCACGGTGGCCGCCGGGCCCATGACCACCTGCTGTGCCTGGCCCACAGCAACGGCATCCCGCGCGGCCGGGTGGACGAGGTGCTCCGCATCGTCGGTCTGGAGGGCGTGGCCAGGCGCCGGGTGAAGGGCTTCTCGCTGGGCATGGGCCAGCGGCTCGGCATCGCGTCGGCGCTGCTGGGGGACCCGGCCGTGCTCATCTTCGACGAGCCGGTGAACGGCCTGGACCCCGACGGTATCCACTGGGTCCGGACCCTCATGCGGACGCTGGCCGCCGAGGGCCGCACCGTGCTGGTCTCCAGCCACCTGATGAGCGAGATGGCCCTGACCGCCGACCACCTGCTGGTGATCGGCAAGGGCCGGCTGATCGCCGATACGAGCATGGACGAGTTCGTGCGGTCCAGTTCCCAGCATTCGGTACACGTCCGCAGCCCCCAGGCGGCCGAACTGGCCGCCCGCTGCCGCGAAGCCGGTGCCACCGTCCAGGCCGGGACCGAGCCTGACGTCATCGAGATCACCGGGATGGACAGCGACGAGGTGGGGAAGCTGGCCGCCGCTCATGGGATCACCCTGTTCGAGCTCATCCCCGTCAGGGCCTCGCTGGAGGAGGCGTTCATGGAACTGACCCGAGAAAGCGTGGAGTACCAGGCGGCTGGGGCGACCCGGTGACCGCGGTCACGATCGCCGCCGCTGGCCCGGACCACCGGGCGGCCGTCCGGCCTGCCACCTTCGGCGACGTGCTGCGCTCGGAGTGGACCAAGCTCCGTTCGGTCCGGTCGACGTTCTGGGCGCTGACCGTGACCGTCGTGCTCGGCATCGGCCTGGGCGCCCTCATCAGCGCGGTCACCGCCCACGGCTACGCCAGGTTCAGCGCCGCGGAGAAGGTGAGCTGGGATCCGACAGGGGTCAGCCAGGCGGGGGTGGCCATCGCGTCGCTGGCCATCGTCGTGCTGGGGGTGCTGTGCATCAGCTCTGAGTACTCGTCCGGGATGATCCGCACCAGCCTGATCTCCGTTCCGAAGCGAGGCCGGGTACTGGCAGCCAAGGCACTGGTCTTCGCCGGGGTGACCTTCGTCGTGGGCGAAGTCACCTGCTTCGCGGCGTTCTTCGTGGGGCAGGCCATCATCAGCAGCCATGCCCCCCACGCGGCGCTCGGCGATCCCGGGGTAGCCCGGGCGGTGGTGGGAGGAGGGCTGTACCTGGCCGCCCTGGCGGTGCTCAGCGTCGCCGTGGGAACCTTGCTCCGGCGCCCGGCCGCCGCCATCACCTGCATGGTCGCCCTCCTGTTCGTCCTCCCGGGGATCGCCCAGGCGCTGCCGGACTCGTGGCGGAACCCGGTCACGGAGTTCTGGCCGACCCAGGCCGGGAGCCAGCTAACCAGCGTCTACCACTCCGCCCACACCCTCCAGCCCTGGCCCGGCTTCGGCGTGATGTGCCTGTTCGCCGCCATCGTGTACGCCATCGCCTGGACGCTGCTGGACCGCAGGGACGCATGACGGCGCTGCTGCGGCCGGGCCGTCCTTCGTGGCCAGCAGCACCCACAGGAAGTCCTCGCCAAAACTGGGCTCCTGCCCGTCTGTCTTGCGCATCTGCCGGAGTTCCCGCAGCCGAAAGGGCGCGCTGTCCCACAGGGCACGCAGGCGGTCCTCCGAATAGCCGAGGCCGCCGCCGAGGCTCGCCCGCTCGTAGACCTCCTCATCCGTGTAGCCGCTACCGCCCTCGGGCCGGAAGCAGACCAGCCCGTAGCTGCCCCCTGGCTTCAGGGCCCGGTCCACGAGATCGGCGTAGTCCCTGCGGCGGTGCGGCGGCAGATGGTGGAAGCAGCCCGAGTCGTAAACCAGGTCGTAGCCACCCTCGGCGAACGTCGCGTCAAAGATCGAGCAGCACTGCAGCGTCACCGCTGCACCGGCCGACCTCGCTCGCTTCCGCGCCCACTCGATCGCTTGCGCCGAGAAGTCGACGGCATCGACGGCGCAGCCCAGGCCGGCGAGGTGGACGGCGTTGCGGCCGTTTCCGCAGCCGAGTTCGAGCACGCGCCCGGGAACGAGCAGACCTTCGCCGAACCACGCGACGAGGTTCTCGTCGGGCCAGTCGACCAGGAACGGGCACGGCCCGCCGCGGCCCGTGAACAACGCGCTCCACCAGTCGCCGCCGCGGTCGGAGAAGAGATCGTCGTCCACGTGCGGGGCGTCGGCGTCGTCCGCGCGCGGGGCGTCGGCGTCGTCCACGTGCGGGGCGTCGGCGTCGTCCACGCGCCGACTCTAACGGCGGCGGGCCGCCCGCAGCACGGTGTCCTTGACCGTTGTGGGCCGGCCGTCCAGGTCGGTCGCTGGCCGGCTGATCGCGGAGGCAACCAGGATCTCCCAGGAGCCGGGATCGAGCGTGGCCGCGAGCTGCTCGGCGGACGGGAACAGCGCCACATGCCCGGTCCGCCCTACGTTCACGCGCAGGTCGTCGGGGTGGTGGGCCACGATCAGCAGCGTGCCGCCGGGCCGGACGGCGGCGGCCAGCCGGCCGTGCAGCGACTGCAGCTCGGGGTTCGGCAGATGCATGAACTCGGCCGTCACCAGGTCAAACCGTTCGGCTCCCGGATCCCAGGTGAGCAGGTCCTCGCGCTGCCAGTTGACGTGTACTCCCTCGGCCGCGGCGTGCGCTGCGGCCCTGCCCAGCGCAACGGCGGACACGTCCACCCCGGTGACCGTCCAGCCGGTCGACGCCAGCCAGATCGCGTCGGCTCCCTCGCCGCAGCCGGCGTCGAGGGCCTCGCCGGGCGGCAGGTCGGATACCTGAGCGACGAGCTGAGGATTCGGCTGGCCGCTCCACAGCCGGTCGGCCGAGCTATAGCGCTCGTCCCAGAACTCCTGGGTGAAATGGTTCCGGTCGTCGGGGTCGAACTCGGCGGTGTCGCCGTGCGGGTGGTCGTGTCCGTGGCTCATGGGAGCACTGTGCCGCCGCGCTGCCGGGATCGCAAGTTGCTTTGCCAGCATGGCAAACTGGGGACGTGGATGAAGATCTCGACGCCGTGCTGGGCGCGGTCGGCCCGAGGCTGCGGGCGCTGCGGCGGCAGCGCGACGTTACGCTCGCCGCGCTGGCCGAGGCGACCGGGATCTCGGTGAGCACGCTGTCCCGGCTGGAGAGCGGGCAGCGCCGGCCGACGCTGGAGCTGCTGCTGCCGCTGGCCAGGGCGCACGGCACGGCGATCGACGAACTGGTCGGCGCGCCGCAGACCGGTGATCCACGCGTGCACATGCGCCCGGTGCGCCGGGGCGACGAGACGCTGATACCGCTCACGAAGCGCGCTGGCGGCGTGCAGGCCTACAAGCTGATCATCCCGCGCCGCGGCGAGCCCGACCCGCGGGTCCACGAGGGCTACGAGTGGCTCTACGTCCTGGACGGGCAGCTGCGGCTGGTGCTCGGCGATAAGGACCTCGTGCTGCAACCCGGCGAGGCCGCCGAGTTCGACACCCGTGTGCCGCACTTCTTCGGCAGCGCACTCGACCGCTCGGTCGAGTTGCTGACCCTGTTCGGGCCGCAGGGCGAGCGCGCGCACGTGCGTGCCCGCAGCCGCGGCTGACCGGCATCGCGAGCCCTTTGCAGTTGCGCTCGGCCGCAGTTGCCTTCTGGGCGCTGTTGTCGAGGTGCTGCAATGCGGTTTTCCCGGCACCCTGAGACCATGAGCCGGATCCCGCACGCGCTGCACCCGCATTCTCACGACGCCGCCGACAAGGTGGACGCCGCCATGGAGGCGAGCGGCGATGGCATGCGGGTGCTCTGGGTGTCCGCCTCGATCCTGGCGGCCACGGCGCTGCTGCAGGCGGCAGTCGTCGCGATCTCGGGTTCGGTGGCGCTGCTGAGCGACACCTTGCACAACGCGATCGACGCGCTGACGGTGGTGCCGCTCGCGGTGGCGTTCGTCGTCGGCAGGCGCCCGCCGACGCGCCGCTACACGTACGGGTACGGGCGGGCCGAGGATCTGGCCGGCGTCGTGATCGTGATCCTCATCGCCGCCTCGGCGGCCGCGAGCGCGTGGGCCGCGGCCAGCAGGCTCATCCACCCGCACCGGGTGTCCGGGCTGGCTGCCGTCGCCGCGGCCGCGGTCGTGGGGTTCGCGGGCAACGAGGTCGTGGCCAGATACCGAGTCAGCGCGGGACGCCGGATCGGCTCGGCCGCGCTGGTCGCCGACGGACTGCACGCCCGGACGGACGGCCTCGCCTCGCTGGCCGTGCTGCTCGGCGTCGGGGGGTCCGCGCTGGGCTGGCGGTGGGCGGACCCGGTGGTCGGCTTGCTGATCACCCTCGCGATCCTCGCGGTGCTGCGCCAGGCCGCCGCCGCGATATGGCACCGCCTCATGGACGCTGTCGATCCTGCCGTGCTCGACGAGGCGGAGCAGGCATTGTCCGGAACGCCCGGCGTGCTCGGTATAGGCCAGCTTCGGCTGCGCTGGGTCGGCCACCAATTGCACGCCGAGTGCGAGGTGATCGTCGACGCAGGCGCGAGCGCGGTCGAGGCGCACCAGGTGGCGGTCGCCGCGGAGCACGAACTCCGGCATGCGGTACCGCATCTGAGCATGGCGCTGGTGCACGCCGATCCCCAGCCCGGCGAGGGCATCGACTACCACGCGGCCCTGGTCACGCACCATCACCATTGAGGGGGTGGGGCCGTGACGGCGTCGAGGGGATGGGGCCGTGACGGCGTCGAGGGGGGGTGGGGCTGTTACGGCTGCGGGGGGTGATCCGTCATAGGGACGACGGATACGAACCTTGGAGGAGCCACGACTTCACCGATCTTGGTCACTGGCGGCACCGGCACGCTGGGACGACTCGTCGTCCAGCAGCTTGGCGCCGCCGGCCGTGACGTACGAGTGCTGACCCGGCGCGGCCCGCGACCCGGCGCGGGCGCGGACGGGGTCCAGTTCATGACCGGGGACCTGCTGGCCGGCTCGGGAATCGAGCCAGCCGCCGACGGGGTCTCGGCCATCGTGCACTGCGCGAGCGACAACAAAGGGGACGCCGAGGCGACCAGGAACCTGGTCAGGGCGGCGAGAGCGGGCGGGGGAAAGCCGCACCTGGTGTACATCTCGATCGTCGGGGCCGACCGCGTCACGTTCGGCTATGTCCGCGCCAAACTCGAGGCCGAACGGATCGTCGCCGGCTCCGGGCTGCCGTGGACGACGCTGCGCGCCACCCAGTTCTTCGACCTGATCCTGAACGGGACGCGGAAGCTGGCCCGGCTGCCAGTGGTGCCGGTCCCGGCCGGGTTCCCCACGCAGCCGGTCGACGCTGGTGAGGTGGCCGCCAGGCTCGCCGAGCTCACACTGGGGGAGCCGGCCGGCCGGGTGCCCGACATGGCCGGGCCGCAGGTCCTCAGCTTCGCGGACCTGGTGCGCGGCTATCTCCGGGCGTCCCGCCGCCGGAGGCCGGTGCTGCCCGTACGGCTGCCGGGCCTGCGCCGGATCCGCGACGGCGGGCTGATCCCCGAGCCGTCGGCCGAGACGCTGATCGGCACGCGGACCTGGGAAGACTTCCTGGCCGACCGGCTGAGCTGACCACCCGCCGGCCCCGGAGACACCGTGCCCCCGGTATCTGTGCATCGGCTAATAGAAGCAACCGGATCAACTAGAAGCAACCGGATCAACGTGCTAGCGGCCCGCCCGCCCGGCCCGCCCGCCCGGCCCGGCTGGCCCACCCGGTGGACCCGGTGCCGCCCGGTGCCGCGGACTGCCTGCCGACCATCTTGTCGATCGCGGACCCGAGGCTGCCGTCGGCGTTGATGACCCGGCGGATGGCGACGATCAGGGCCGGGATAGCCCAGAAGTCTCCGCAGACCCATAGGATGCCCGCGCCGATCTGCTGGTCGGCGAACGGCGGCAGGGTGACGCCCGGGACGTGGTCGTAAACCGAATACCAGGATGTCTGGGTCAGGAAGCTCATCGACATCGCCAGCAGCCACATGATGACGTTGGTCGCGACGAGGGCGATCGCCTGGCCCTCGGGCGGCATCCGCATCCGCAGCGGCGGCGAGGGGATGAACAGCAGCCAGAACAAGATCCCCGCGATGAGGTAGCTGGAGTGCAGCAGCCAGACCTGCACCGCCGGGTTGTTCTCGGCCAGGTCGAGCGCTGCCGGGATGTGCCACAGCAGCATCACCGCGTTGAATATCACGACCGTGACCCAGGGCCGGAGCAGAAAGTCGGCG
>JASHQP010000483.1 GCA_030039095.1 Streptosporangiaceae bacterium | reverse complement strand
AACAGCTTCGCGGCGGCCGCCTCGGCCGGCGCCGACCTGCCCTGCTGCTTCAGCCAGGCGACCCGGTAGATCATCAGCCGCGCCGCCTCCAGCCGGACGTACATGTCGGCCAGCTTGTTCGACACGCCCTGGAACTTCCCGATCGGCTGGCCGAACTGCTCGCGCGAGCGCGCGTACGCGACGCACGCGTCGAGTTGCCGCCGCATCGCCCCGACGACGCTGGCGAAGATGCAGCTGCGCTCCCACTCCATGGACGAGTTGAAGATGGCCATGCCGGCGCCTTCCGGCCCCAGCCGGCTCTCCACGGGTACCGTGCAGTCGTCCAGCGCGATCTCGCCGATCGGCGAGGTGCGCAGGCCCATCTTCTCGAAGCCACTGCTCACCATCAGCCCGGGCGTCGCGGCGTCCACGAGGAACGCGGACAGGCCGGCCAGGCCAGGGCGGTCGGTGACCGAGGCGTACACCAGGAACACGTCGGCGACCGGCGCGTTGGTGATGTACTGCTTGGCGCCGTTCAGGACGTAGTGGTCACCACGCCGCTCGGCGCGGGTGCGCATGTGCAGCGCGTCCGAGCCGTTCTCCGGCTCGGTCATCGCGTGCCCGCCGAGGATGTCGCCGGACACCATCGGCGGCAGGTACCTGTGCTGCTGCGCCTCGGTGCCGAACGCAACCAGGGGCAGCTCCACGCTCCACATCTGCGCGTTCAGTGAGAACAGCAGGCCGTTGTCCTGGCAGCCGTACCCCAGGGCCTCCATGACCAGGGCGGTCGTCAGCACGTCGCTGTCGGTGCCGCCCAGGTCGGTGGGGACCGGCAGGCCGAGGACCCCGAACTTGGCGCACGCCCGCCACGCGTCCCGCGGGAACTCGCCCGCGTCCTCGCGCTTCGCGAGGTCGTGGTTGAGCTCCCGGCGGGCGAAGTCGGCGGCCGCCTCGGTCAGCTCACGCTGCTCGGCGTTCAGTGAGAAGTCCACCGTGTCTCCTTGGTCGCGGGCCTGGTCTTCGCGCGGGCGCGCGCCGGGGACCGCAGTGGCCGCCGCCGCATCCGCTTGCCGGCCACCGAGGCCGCCCGCCATCTGCGGGCCGGCCGCCGGGCGAGGCGGAGCGACGCGGCGTGCGCCTGCGCCTCCGCCTGGTCCGTGAGCGGTGTGAGCGGGCCAACGTCGCTGTAGCGGTGCTCCAGCGCGCGGGAGATGAGGTGATCGGCCAGCCACGGGTTCTTCGGCAGCACCGGCCCGTGCAGGTAGGTCGCGTAGACCTCCCGGTACCGGGCGCCTTCGGTGCCGTCGTCGCCGTTGTTGCCGCCGCCGGCGATCACGCGCCCGAGCGGCTGCGCGCCGGCGCCCAGGAGGGTGCGGCCGCTGTGGTTCTCGAACCCGGTGAGCTGTCCGCGGTCGCCGGAGCCGAAGTCGCAGTCCACCGCCACGTGCCCGATGAAGCGCGTCGGCCCGGCCTCGGTGACCACGTCCAGCGCGCCGATGCCCTCGATCCGCGGGCCCTGCGACGGGGCATAGTACTGTCCGAGCAGCTGATATCCGGCGCACACGGCGAGCACGACGGCGTCGCCCTCGATCGCGTCGGTCAGCGGCCCGGCCTTCTGCGCCAGGTCGCGCGCGGCCGCGGTCATCTCGCGGTCCTGCCCGCCGTGCAGCAGGATCAGGTCCGACTCGGTGAAGTCGGGGACGTCGCCCACGTCGGCCTCGGTCACGTCGAAGCGGATTCCCCGCCAGGCGCAGCGCTGCATGAGGGCGAACAGGTTCCCCCGGTCGCCGGCCACGCTGAGCAGCCTCGGGTAGAGGTGGCAGATGCGGACCGTTTTGCCAGCGGTTGTCATGTCGGTTATTCCTCCCAGGTCGGCCGCACCCAGCCGCGTCGCTGCATGACGCTGCGCAGCTCGCGCATGGGGGTGTAGCCAGCGAAGATGTACAGGGACCCGCCCGGCGGCGTCGCGTTCAGGGCCCTCGAGAGGGCGGCCGAGCGGCCGGGCAGGATGGTGGTGATGTCGGGGCTCGCGCCGGCGTACTTGAACCGCAGCGCGACCTCCTCGGCCCTGGTCCCGCTGACGGTGAGGCTCGCCAGCTGCGGCACGAGCCGCTCGAGCTCGGTGTCCCAGAGCCAGGCGAAGTCCTCGCCGTCCACCACGGTGTTGCTGTGCGCGGCCAGGACGTGTTTCGGCCCGGGCCGCTGAAGCACCTCGCGCAGCGTGGCGTTGTAGGACGTCGGGTTCTTGACGAAGGACAGCACGATCTGCCGGTCGCCCGCCTGAATCTCCTCCAGCCGGCCGAACGCCGGGCGCAGGTCGGCGATCGCGTGCCGCGCCTCGGCAGGGTCCAGCGGCCGTGACGGCGACAGCGCCATCGCGCCGGCCAGCGCGGCCGCAGCGTTGTAGACGTTGTGCATCCCGGACAACGGCACCTGGAGCGCAAAGACCCCCGCCGGAGTCTCGACGGTAATCTCCGTGCCTGTCTCCTTCGAGGGCCGGATCGCGGTCACCGCGACGTCCAGGCCCGGGCGGGCGTTGCCGCACTCCGGGCACTCGTAGTCGCCCAGGTGAGACAAGTGCACGGCGCGGTAGCTCAGCATGTGCTGGCAGCGCACGCAGCGGATCGTGTCCGCGGAGTGCTCCGGCTCCCGGGTGCCGGAGCCGTCGTCGGCGATGCCGTAGTACAGCCGGCGGGCGCGCGCATCCGGCGCGAGGCTGGCGACCAGGGGATCGTCGGCGTTGAGCGCCACGGTGGCGGACTCGGGCAGCGCCTCGATCACACCTTCGAGCCCCTTCGCCATCGTGTACAGCTCGCCGAAGCGATCCAGCTGGTCGCGGAAGATGTTCGTGATCAGCAGCGCGTCCGGCAGCACCTCCGGTGCCACCAGGCGGACCGTTGCCTCGTCGACTTCCAGCAGGAACATCTGCGCGCCCATCCGGCCGCGGAGGTCGGTCCCCCGCACGGCGGCCGAGATCACTCCCTGCAGCAGGTTGGAACCCGACCGGTTCTGGGTGACCGACAGGCCACCGGCCCGGGCCAGCGCGGCGAGCATCCGGCAGGTCGTCGTCTTGCCGTTGCTCCCGGTGACGACCACGGTGCTGGCGTTGTTCACGGCCGCGGTCTTCTGCAGGATGCGCGGATCGATCCGGCGGGCGACCATGCCGGGGAAGCTGGTGCCCCCGCCGGTCCGCAGCACCCGCGACGCGGTCCCCGCTGCCTTGCCCCCCGCCAGCGCGAGCGTGAAGCGCGCCTGCGCCGAGGGCGGGACGGATACCTTGGCCGCCGCGTGCCTGGCCGGAGGACGGCTGGTTACGGTGCGCACGTCGCGTCCTCCTCCAGCGAGTCGCAGCGCGGCATCGGGGCCGTGGTCTCGCCCTCGGCCCAGCGCGCGTCCGAGCGGGCGCGGTGGTGGCCGGCATCCCGGACGGCGTCCACGATCGCCTGCACGTGCCCCTCGTCGAGCGCGTAGTGCAGCGCACACGAGCGCAGCGCGAAGCGGCCGCGGATGTTGACCCCGGCCAGGAACGCCTGCCCGCCGACCTGGACGTCTTCCATGACCGCCTGGTTCAGCAGGTCCAGGGCCGTCTCGTCGCCGCGCATGCCTTCCGGCGCGTAGCGGAAGCACACCGCGGCCAGCGGGCCGGCCGCCATCAGCTCCAGCTCCGGGTCGGCCTCGACCAGGCGTTCCAGGTGGCGCGCCAGGTCGACGTGCCGCCGGACGTGATCCACCAGCCCGGCCTTCCCGGCCTGCTGGATGTTCCAGAGCGTCTTCAGCGCGCGCCCCGAATCCCTGGTCTGCTCGGCGCTGCGATGCGAGTACCAGACGTCACCGGCGAACCCCCGCCCCGGCGGCAGCCTGAGATAGGACGGGATGAGCTTGTACGTGTCCTGCAGCAGCGAGCCCTGGCGCACCATCGCGCAGCTGCAGCCGATGGCCACGGCCAGCCACTTGTGCGGGTCGAGGGCGACCGAGTCGGCGCGCTCCAGGCCCTGGTACAGCGGGGCGAGGCGCGGATCGAGGACCCCGAAGCCGCCGAACGCGCCATCCACGTGCAGCCATAGTTCCTCGTCGCGGCAGAAATCCGCGAGCTCGGCGAGCGGGTCGATCGCTCCGGTCGTCACGCTCCCGGCGTTCGCCGCGACCAGGAACGGCCGGTGGCCGGCCCGCCGGTCGGCAGCGACCGCCTCCCGCAGGTCCGCGACGTCCATGCGGAAGCCCGCGTCGGTCCCCACCTTGCGGGGAGCGCCGAGCCCGAGCGTGAACGCGGCCTTGTCCAGGCAGGAATGGCCCTCGGCCGACATGTACATGGTCAGCCTCGGGTGGCCGTGCAGGCCCTCTTCCCTGACGTCCCAGCCGTTGACCTTGGCGCCCCAGTACCGCGCGACCTCCAGGCAGTGCCGGTTCGCGTCGGATCCGCCGCCGAGGAGGACGCCGTCGCTTCCGTCGGTCGGGAAACCGATGAGCTCCATCAGCCAGCGAATGGCAGCCTGCTCAACGTAGATGGCCGCGTAATTACCGCCGGAACCACTCGTATTGGTCGCCGCAGAGGCAAATGCCGCCAGCATGCTCAGCCGGGACGCTGCGGGATCAACGAACGCGGCGAAACACGGATGATTCTGGCCTCGCCCGTACGGCAGCACGAGCCGGAGAAAGTCCTCGATGACATCTTCGGCCGCCGATCCATCGGCGGGGATTTCCATTTTCTCTAGCTCTCGCCGCACTTCCATGGGCAAGGGCTGGTAAACCGGCTCTTGCGGAAGCTTGTCCAGGTAGACGGCCAGCGTGTCCACGAGCCGATGGCCCAGGTCGCGGAAGGTCATGTCGTCCATTGCCAGCGGCGAGGGAACTGTGGCGTAACCCCCGGGGCTACGGGCGCCAGGAGGGGTAGGCGATCCCATGGATGGGAACTCCCTTCGGTCCAGGAATACAGTTCCTCAGAGCACTGTATCCGTGTGGAAGCGGCCATTCCCGCACCCCGCGGCCAGTAAACGGCACGAGCCGCTAACGGCTATAGAAAATGCCAGTAATGAACGGCTAATGAATGGCCCCATTGGCAGGCCTTCCGGCGTGGCGATATGGCCTGCGCAATGGTCATCGGCGGCAGCGGGGCATCAGCTCGGCCGCGACGACCCCGAAGCCGGGTGCCGTGGTGGCGGGCCACCGGGCGGCTATCCCGTTCGAGGAGGGAACCCGGAGATCGTAGGGTGGCATGACCAGGACCCGGCACGGCAGCGGCCGACGCGCCGATGGACGGGTTCGCTCGCCCGCCGTGGCAGGCCCGCGCCCTCTGCCCTCGATGACCGTGGAGAAAGATGCCCAGGAAAGTTCAGCCTTACGGCTCCGGGGATGACACCGAGGCCGCCGCGCTCGCCCGGTCCCAGGTGGATGCCGCACCCGGTTACGTGAACGAGCTGGCCGCCACGATGACCGTCCGGGAGCTCGCCGCGTCGGCGGTCGAGGCTGCCCGGGCGCTCAACCACCTGACGGGGGATGCCGGGGAGCTGACCGGTCCGGGCGAGGCCTGCGAGGTCGTGGGCCGGCTGGCGCTGATGGGGCACGAGTTGCCGCAGCTGTGCGAGCAGCTCGCCCGGTTCCTGGTCGCCCAGTGCGAGGACGGCCGGATAGTGAGCGGCACGGGCGGCAGCGCTGACGGCCTGCTGCTCGAGGTTTCCGAGGCGCTCGCCGCGGCCGGGCGCGCCGCGGACATGATGGCGGCGGCGCTGACCGAGGCCAGTGCGAAGACGGCCGGCCTGGACCTCCCGTCCCGGTAGGGGTCGCCGGCGGCGTCAGGTCTTGCTGCGCCTGCGCGCGAGGACGAGCCGGAACCGCGGGCTGCCATCCTCGCGCCGGCCCAGTTCCGCCAGGGGGACGGTCGTCACGGAGAATCCGGCTGCCGTCAGGTCGTCGCGAACCGCGTGCAGCGGGCAGGTGCGGTAGTACATGACGAACGGGGGACGCCACACGGCGTTGCGGGCCCGCATGGCCAGGTCGTACCCGAGCAGCGCCAGATACCAGCGTGAGCCGACGGGCGGCGGCGCGCCGATCGGGAGGGCGAAAACCCCGCCCGGCCGCAGCGCGCGGTACACGCCGGCGAACAGTGCCGGGCGCTCCGCGGGCAGGAAGTGCCCCAGTGCCCCGAAACTGACCGCCAGGTCGAACGCCGCGGCGAAGGGCAAGGCCCGGGCATCCGCCCGTACCCACGTGGCGTCCGGGCGAGCGCGGCGCGCCTGCGCGAGCATCCCGTTGCTGAAGTCGACGCCGATGACCGGTCCGTGGCACACAGATTCCAGGACGCCCGCGCCCGCGCCGGTGCCGCAGCACACGTCCAGTGCCCGGCCGAACGGGCCGAGCGGGCGCAACGCTGCGGCGGTCGCGTCGAGAATGCCTTCGGCGGTGCGGAACGGCGTGTGGTCGAACTTCGGGGCAAGCAGGTCGTAGCCGCCTTCCACCGAGGACAGCGCCTGCTTCGCCAGTTCGGCCACTGACGGGCCTTCGGGCGAGAACACCGGTCAAGGGTACTTCCCTGGATGCCGGACCGGCGGTTGCCCGGCTCGAGCGTTTCAGGACGAGGTGCAGTCACCCGGGCCACCGAGGTGGAAGGAGTCCGTCGTCGCGAAGCCGTAGTTGTAGTAGCTGGGGCTGGTCTCGTACGGGCCGGACAGATCTGGTGCGGTGTCCGCCCCGCGGAGCTGGTAGGCCGCCATCCATGACGACAGGGGGCTCTGACCATAAAGGCCGTCGCCCATCTGCGTGCAGGCAGGCGCCGTTGTGCCCTTCCACTTCACCGAACGCCTCGAGCCACCCCGCAGACGGATAGCCGCCGTCCCACAGCGAACCGGGGAAGTAGCCGATGGGCAGGCCGTCAGGTACGCCTCGAACCACGTCCACGGGTTCGGCAGGAAGCAGGTCACCTGGGGAAATGGCAGCACATGCCAGACCACGACGAACAGGTACTGCAGCGCGAGCGCCAGCACGAAGTTGGGGACGGCGGAGGCGCCGAGCGTGATCAGCGCCGTGCCGTGATCCCACCAGGTACCCTCCTTCAGCCCGCTGACCAGGCCGGCGACGATGCTGACCAGCAGCCAGAGCACAGCTGCGCCGACGGCGAGGGTGATCGTGACGGGGAGTCGGCCGGCGATGAGCTGCCAGACGCCTTCGTTCTGCTGGAACGAGTAGCCAAGGCAGAGCGCCGGGCACGGGATGGCGCTGGTGCCGGTCCCGTAGGTCCGGTCGGCGACGATACCCTGGACGAAGTCCCAGAACTGGGCGAAGAACGGGCGGTTGATGCCGAGCAGCGCCTTGATCGTGGCGATCCGGTCCGGGGTACAGGTACGGCCGCAGATGATGTTGGCCAGGATGAAGACCTCACGGGTGCGCCGCCAGGGACTTGAACCCGAACCCGCG
>JASHQP010000482.1 GCA_030039095.1 Streptosporangiaceae bacterium | reverse complement strand
TCCCGCCAGCTCACTCTCGCGATCTTCTCGCTGAGCATCCGGACCCTGGCGACCGTGCGGGCGGACCCCACGTACACGGTGGCCGTGCGCGGCAGCCACGCAGGCGCGGCGAGCCGCACGTCGACGACGTCGGTCAGCACCCAGCGGCCCGGCTGCAGCAGGGCCATGCCCCGGCCGAGCCGCTCGTGGCTGACACCGCGCAGCACGACCGAGGCCCGCGCGGGCCCGGTGAGCTCCGATACCCGCTCGCCCATCGCCTCGATGGCCTGCACCCGCGCCGGCCGCATGGACGGAGTGACGACGAGTTCATCCCCGACGCGCACGGTCCCGCTGGACATCGTCCCGGTGACCAGTGCCTCCTGGCTTTCCTCCCCCGCCCGGCCGACCGCGCAGGAGGCCTGGTCCACCCACAGCCGCACCGGACCGCCGGGGTCAGGCAGCGGCAGCCTGCCGGCCAGCCGGCCCAGCGCCCCGGTGAGCTCGGGGATGCCCTGCCCGCTGACCGCGCTCACCGCGAAGGCTTCCACCTCGCCCAGGCTGGAGGCGGCGATCAGCCGGCCCGCCTCGGCCAGCGCCGGACCGGGATCGGTGAGGTCTGCCCGGGTGACGGCGAGCAGGCCGTGGCCGATGCCCAGGGCGTCGGCGACCGCCAGGTGCTCCGCCGCCTGCGCCTTCCAGCCCTGGTCGGCGGCGACAACGAACAGCACCGCGCCGGCCTGGCCCAACGCGGCGATCATGTTCGGGAGCGCACGCTCGTGCCCGGGCACGTCGATGAAGGCGAGCCGGCCGCCTGACGGCAGAGTCAGCCAGGCGTACCCCGGCTCGGCGGCCAGACCACCGGGATGCCCATCCTCGTGATGAGGAGCAATCCCGGTGAGCGCCTGCAGCAGGGTCGACTTGCCGTGATCTCCGTGCCCGGCCACAGCGATCAGCTGCATGCCAGCCACGAGCGCGACCATACCTGCCGGCAGGGGTGCTCAGGAGGGCGCTTGGAGGGGAGTATCCGCGCATTTACCAGCGCTTTGCATAAGGGGTGGCCCACCGGGTACGCAACTTGTGCGAGTCTTAATCCTCCGATTACGGAGGGAGTGAGCGCTATGGCTGGCGTGGCACGTATTCCGCGCAGTCGCGGGGGCGTAAGCGGGGTGCTGCTGATCCTCATCGGCGCGTGGGGCGGCCTGGCCCCGTTCGTCGGTCCCTATTTCCGCTTTGCCTATACGCCGGACAAGGCGTGGGCGTATACCTCCGGCCGGCTGTGGCTGTCGATCGTGCCGGGCGCTGCCGCCCTGCTCGGAGGGCTGCTGGTGCTGGGTGCCTCGCACCGCGCGGTCGGCTGCTTTGGCGCCTTTGTCGCCGCGCTGGGCGGTGCCTGGTTCATCGTGGGCGGCCCGGTCATCGCGCTGGCGGTGAAGAATGGCTCGATCACTCCCGGGCTCCCGCTGACCGGCACGCTGGGCTCGCTCTCGTCCGTCACGAGGGTGTTCCTCGAGCAGTTCGCGTTCTTCACCGGCATCGGCGTGCTGATCCTGTTCTTCGCTGCGCTGGCACTCGGCCGTTTCTCCGTGGTCGGCGTCAAGGACGCGGCTCTGGCCGAGCAGTTGCTGTCGGGGGTGCCGACGGAGGGCTACCCGGCCGCCTACGGCCAGGCCCCCGCGCAGGAGCCGGCGTCCGACGATACCGGCTACCCGACGACGACCGGGCAGTTCCCCAGCCAGGGCGGCACCGCGTTCCCGCCGGAACAGGGCACCGAATCGTCCGACCAGTACCCGACGACGACAAGCCCGTTCGGGCAGACGCCGCCGTCGGGCACCGGGCCGCTCCGGGGGCCCAGCAGCTAGGTCACGGTGGCTAGGTCACGCCCCGAGCTCGAGGTTGTAGACCCGAGCCGCGTTGCCGGCCAGCACGAGCGACGCCGTCTGCTCGTCCGGGCACAGCCCGGCCACGGCCCTGGCGTTGCTGGCGATGCCCGGGACGCCAGGCCAGTCGGTCCCGAAGATCATGCGCCGGGTCAGCCTGGCCCAGTTGTGCCCGGCGTAGTAGTCCCGCAGGCGGGACGGCGGCAGCCCGGACAGCTCGATCCAGACCCGCTCGCTGGCCAGGGCCATGAACGCGGCGGCGTCATACCACCAGCCGCGCCCGCCGTGCGCCAGCACCACGTCGAGTGACCGGAAGTCGCGCAGCACGTCGTCGAGCACCACCGGGTCGGCGAACGAGTTCGACGAGCCGGGGAACGTGGACGTTCCGCAGTGCACAACCACCGGGATCCTGGCGTCCTGGCAGATCGAGAACGCCGGGTACAGCGCACGGTCGTTGGCGGCGAACCCGCCGTGCACCGGGTGGATCTTCAGCGCGACCGCGCCGAGCGCGAGCTGCCGCTCCAGTTCCTCGTCGACCGGGTAGTGCAGGTGCGGGTTGATGTTGCCGATCATGCGGAACCGGCTGCCGAACAGCTCGGTGAGCGACAGCAGGTCCTCGACGGGCTGGATGCCGGTCACCTTGGGGCTGTACTCGGCCAGAACCAGCGCCACGTCCACGCCCTGCTCGGCCATGTACGCGTCGAACCCGGCCGGGTCGACGGTGCCGCGGGAGTCGTAGACCCGCCCGAACACGGACTCGTCGCCGAAGTCGGAGGCCCATTCCTTCCACGCCGGCCTCAGCGTGGGCAGCCTGGCGGCGTGCACGTGCGCGTCGACGAGCGGCAGGCCGTCCAGCATCTGGCGTTCTCCTCGGCAGCGGGGCGGGGTAGGCGAAGATTACGCCAGGTGCACGTAGTCGTAGTCGAACGGCTTGCCGTTGATGCCACCCCGCGGCGGGGCGATCCACGCCGCGATCTTGCCGCGCTCGTGCACCGGCTGCATCAGCGAGCGCACGTGCGTCTTGTCCACGTCCGTGGGCAGCCACTCCCCCTTGCGGCGCTGCCACTCGCCGGCCGTGAGCAGCTCCCCGTCCGGGGTGGCCTCGATCCCGGCGAACGCGCCGACCTTGCGGTTGAACGCCACGTGGGGCAGCTTCAGCCGCGGCTCGAGGCCCGCGCCGGACAGGATCCGGTTCCACCGCTTGACGCCGCTCTGGCAGTCGGCGATGTACTCCCGGCGCAGGTCGGTGTTGAGCCCGACGAGCGCGGCCACCTCGGTCTGCCCGATCTCCCCGTCCTCGAGCGCGTCGACCATGATCGACTCGCTGGTGAGCTTGTGGTCGTCACGCCTGCGGTCCTCCAGCCAGCGGCCCTTCAGCCCGGCGGTGTAGTAGTTGGCCACGTTCGTCGACGTCTCGCCGCCGAACAGGTCCAGCGACACCGAGTAGTGGAAGTTCAGGTACTTCTGGATCACCGCCAGCGGGATGCCGCCGCGCGCCGCCACCTCGTCGCTGTCGTGGGTCACCGTGAGCTGCGCGGTGCGCTCGACCACGCGGTCCACGCCGGTGGTCCCGACGAACATGTGGTGCGCCTCTTCCTTCAGCATGAACTCGGCCGTGCGCGACAGCGGGTCGAACGCGGATTCCTTGAGCGTGCCGAGCTGGTACTTGCCGTCCCGGTCGGTGAAGTACGTGAACATGAAGAACGACAGCCAGTCCGGGGTCTCCTCGTTGAACGCGCCCAGGATCCGCGGTGCGTCCTCGCTGCCGGAGTTGCGGCGCAGCAGTTCCTCGGCCTCCTCGCGCCCCTCCCGGCCGAAGTGGGCGTGCAGCAGGTACACCATCGCCCACAGGTGCCGGCCTTCCTCCACGTTCACCTGGAACAGGTTGCGCAGGTCGTACACGCTCGGCGCGGTCGCGCCAAGGTTGCGCTGCTGCTCGACCGAGGCGGGCTCGGTGTCGCCCTGGATCACGATCAGGCGCCTCAGCTCGGAGCGGTACTCGCCGGGCACCTGCTGCCACGGCGGCTCGCCCTTGTGGTCGCCGAAGCCGATGCGCCGGCCGGGGTCGCGCTCGGCCAGGAAGATCCCCCACCGGTAGTCCCTCATGGGCACGTGCCCGAAGTGCGCCCACCCCTCGCGGCCCACGTTGACCGCGGTCCGCAGGTAGACGTCCTGCGTCGGCAGCGCCGGGCCCATCGACTCCCACCAGGACAGGAAGTTGGGCTGCCATGCTTCCAGGGCCCGCTGCAGTCTGCGGTCGTTGCGCAGGTCGACGTTGTTCGGGATCTTCTCGGCGTAATCGGGGGTGGTCATCGCTCAGACTCGCTTCCGGTCGAAACTGGCCCGCTGCCCGGTTCCGAAGCGGCGCAGCGCGCCGTCGGGCCCGGACGCGTTGGGCCGGTTGAAGATCCAGTTCTGCCACGCGGTCAGCCGGCCGAAGATCTTCGTCTCCATCGTCTCCGGGCCCGCGAACCGGTAGTTCGCCTCGAGCCCGGACAGCGCGTCCGGGCTGAAGCTGGCGCGCTCCTCCACCGCGATCCGGACCTCGTCGTCCCAGTCGATGTCGTCGGGCGCGAACGTGACGAGGCCCAGTTCCTCAGCCTGATCGGCCTGCAGAGGCCGGCCGGCCGCCTCGGTGACGGCCGCGAGCGCCGCTTCGTCGCCGAGGAAGCGCGTCTGCAGCCGGGTCAGACCGTTGCCCATCGGCAGCGGGCCCAGGTTCATGCCGTCCACCGTCGCGGTGGCAGGCCCGGCATCCGGGCCGGAGTCCTCGAAGACCCCGAGCAGCATGTAGGTCCGGTCCGCGGCCAGCGCCAGCTCGAGCAGCGAGCCGGCGAAGCAGCTGCCGGGCTCGATCAGCGCGATCAGGCTGCGGCTGGTCACGTCCAGCCGCTTCAGCGTGCGCTTGAGGTAACCGGTGATCTCGTTGACCAGCCAGTCGCCGGCGTGCTCCAGCAGCAGCCGGTCGCAGGCGAGCACCCGGCCGGGATCCCCGGCGGTCTTCAGGACCCACGTGCCCAGCTCGGGCTCGTTCGTGCGCAGGTCGAGGATCAGGTCGTCGAGCTCACGGGTCATGGCCAGGGGCCAGAACGCGGCGCCTGCCGCGGTGATCGCGTCCACCTCCGGCGGGTCGGCGTCCGGGCCGGCGACGGTGATCGTCGCCGTGCCGGCCGCCCGGTCCAGGGCCGCGGTCACGTACTGGTAGCCGATGGCGTCGTCGTCGCGCCGCTTGGCCAGCGGGGTCAGCGCGACGCCCGCCGCGCCGTCCGGCCGCCCCGAGCGGGAAGCCAGCTCCAGGGCACGCTCGGCGACGGCCTGGTCCCACCGCTGCCGTGGCACCGCCTCGTCCACCAGCCGCCAGGCCGTGGCCCTGGCCCCGCCGACGCCCTCGGAGCGGGTCGCGAAGTAGTCGGCCAGGTCGCGGCGCACCAGCCGCTTGTCGGTCACCCGGGTCAGCCCGCCGGTGCCGGGCAGCACCCCCAGCAGCGGCAGTTCCGGCAGCGACACCACGGACGAGCGGTCGTCGATGAGCATGATGTGCTCGCACGCCAGCGCGAGCTCGTAGCCACCGCCGGACGCGGTGCCGTTCAGCGCCGCCAGGTACGTCTGCCCGGAGTTCGCCGACGCGTCCTCGATGCCGTTGCGGGTCTCGTTGGTGAACTTGCAGAAGTTCACCTTCCACGCGTGCGGCGAAGCGGCCAGCATCCTGATGTTGGCGCCCGCGCAGAAGATCTTGTCCTTGGCGCTGGTCAGCACCACCGTGCGCACCTCGGGGTGCTCGAACCGGAGTCGCTGCACCGCGTCGTACAGCTCGATGTCCACGCCGAGGTCGTAGGAGTTGAGCTTCAGCTCGTAGCCGTCGCGCAGCCCGGCGTGCTCGTCCACGTCCATGGCCAGCGTTGCCACCGGGCCGTCGAAGGACAGGCGCCAGTGCCGGTAGCTGCCCGGTTCCACCTGGAAGCTGACCGGCCCGGCCGCGTCCCGTTCAAGGATCTCATCCACAGCCATCGCTTACATGCTCTACTTACTCGTCGCCGAGAGTCAAGTAGCTGTAGAGTATTGATGGTGACCGAGCGGCCTCGCACGCTGTCGCGCCGGCACGCCGCGGGCGCGCCGAGCGCTCGCGGGCTGCTGTTCACGCTGCTCGGCGAGTTCGTGCTGCCGGGCGGCGGCGCCGCGTGGACGTCGGCGGTGATCGCCGCGTTCGCGCGGCTCGGCGTCGCGGAGAAGGCGACCAGGCAGGCGCTGATGCGCACCTCGGCCGACGGCTGGCTCAGCGCCGAGAGGACCGGGCGCCTGACCCGGTGGCATCTGACCCGCGCCGGGCAGCGTCTGCTGACCGAGGGCGCCGGGCGGATCTACTCGTTTGCCTCGGCGGCGCGCGGCTGGGACGGGCGCTGGCTGCTGGTCGCCGCGCGTATCCCGGACGGCGACCGGAGCACCCGGCACGCCGTGCGCACGCGGCTGAGCTGGGCGGGCCTCGGCTGGCTCGGGCCCGGCCTGTGGATCAGCGCGCACCCGGAGCGCGAGGCCGAGGTGGCACGGGTGCTCGGCGAGGCCGGCGTCACCGGCGCGCACCTGTTCACCGCGACCCGGTCCGGGCTCGACGGCGCGGCCGACATGGTGCGGGCGGCGTGGGACCTGGACGTGATCGAGCGGGAGTACGAGCGGTTCATCAACGAGTTTTCCGGCGCCGAGCCGGGCGACGTGCTGGCCAGGCACGTCGCGCTGGTGCACGCGTGGCGGCGGTTCCCGGCCATCGACCCGGGGCTGCCGCGGGAGTTGCTGCCGGCGAGCTGGCGAGGGCTCGAGGCGGCCCGGCTGTTCACCGGGCTGCACGAGCGCTGGTCGGCGGCCGCGCAGGCCGAGTGGCAGCGGCTGAACGACGGGGTACCGGCCGCGTCGGCCCCATCAGGAGCGGCTGGCGGCGGCCTCCAGCGCGGGCAGCGTGACCCAGCCGTCGTGGCTCCAGACGATCTTGCCGGAGGGTGAGACCAGCACCAGCCACGGCTGGTCCTGCACGCCGTAACCATCGGCGAGCCGGCCCGTCTCGTCGAGTGCCACCGGGTACTGCAGCGGCTGGCCGAGGCCGGCCAGGTAGCCGCGCACCGTGGCGACGCTGGGCTCGATGACGGTCTCGTCCACGGCGGTGAGGGCGGGCAGCCCGCGGCGCTTCGCGTCCTGCGCGTAGCCGTTCAGCGCGAGCAACTCGGCCCGCAGGTTGGAGGTCTCGGTCAGCCAGGTGGCGAAGAACACGACCAGGCGGGGCTTGCCGGGGCCGAGGGCGACCGAGACGGGCCCGGCGTTCCCGGCGGCCGGCAGCGTGGCCCGCGCCTTCGGGGAGATCCCGCTGATGTAGGACAGCGAGCGCTCGCTGGCCGGTCGCGGGTGCCCGGGCAGCAGCCTGGACACCTCGTTGGCCAGGATCTGGGCTTCCTGGCCGACGTTGGCGTACGCCATCGTCGTCAGGTACACCTCTTCCTCCTGGCCGCGCTGGTTGATCACGAACAGCGCCGGGGTGTGGTCGACGTCACCGTTCTGGATCTGCACGTAGATGTGGTAGGCCTTCCAGGCCGCGTGCAGCTCGGTGAGCGACCCGGTCAGGAAGTCCCACTGGTTGACCATCGCGTGCGAGCGGGAGTAGGCCATCACGTCGGACACGGCGGTGGCGTCCGGGTTGGCGTCGACGCCCAGCAGCTGCACGTCCTGCCCGGCCCGGCCGAGCATCCGCTTGGCCTCGAGCATGCTCACGGTGGTCAGCGGGCAGATCGTGGTGCACTCGGAGTCGGTGAAGGCAAGGATCACGACCTTGCCGCGGAACGCGCTGAGCGAGACCTGCTGCCCGAACTGATTGGTCAGCTCGAGGTCGGGCGCCGGGGTGCCCCTGAGTGGGGTACCGGGGTCCAGGTCGGGGTTGGCCTCGGCGGCGCGCTGCTGCATGGTGGCCTGCCCGGCGTGATCGGCCCCGGCCGAGCCGCACGCGGCCAGCGCGGTGAGCGCGGTCAGCGCCGCCGCCACCGCCAGCACCTGCCGCGTCCGTCCCCGGAGTCTGCTGCCCACCGCAGCCATCCTTCCATCCGTGTGTCTCACACACTACTACCCCGCGTAGTGATGGCGCCGCCGGCGGTTTCAGCGGCGGCGTCAGGCGATCAGGCGGGCGCCGGGACCGGGGACGGGGGTGATGTCGCGGGGGGACGGGACGAGGTGGTCTTCGGCGCAGCGCAGCTCGAGGTGCACCGGTGCGCCGCAGTCGCGGTGGCGCAGGGCGACGACCGGGCCGTCCGGGCTCACGGCGTACGTGTTGCCCCACTCCAGCAACGCCACCATCAGCGGGAACAGCGCCAGGCCCTTCTCGGTCAGCCGGTACTCGCTGCGTGAGCGCTGGCCCGGTTCCCGGTACGGCACCTTGCGCAGCAGCCCCTCGCCGACCAGGCGGGCCAGCCGGTCGCTGAGAACCTGCCGGGGGGCGGCGATGCGGCGGCGGATGTCGTCGAACCGGCGGACGCCGTTGAACGCCTCCCGGAGCACCAGGAACGTCCACTTCTCGCCGACGATCGCCAGCGCAGCGCCGATCGTGCAGTTCTCGGTGTCGTAGTCAAGGATCCACGGCCGGTTCATCTGCACATGCTAAGTCTGGTTGACAGACTTAGCAACGGCGGTGCAAGCTGGGTCTGTGAACCGAACTCAGCTGGAAGAGCCGGGCCGGCCGGCCGCGCGCGCCCGGGGCGGCGTCGAGTACCGGACCGTGGCCGCGGCGGACCGCGACGCGATGCTGTCGTTCCTCGACGGGCTCTCGCTCCGCACCCGGTTCCTGCGGTTCTTCGCCCCGGCGTCGCCGCCCAGCCCGGCGGTGCTGCGTGCGATGTGCGGCGGCGGGCTCACGACCGACGCGATCGTCGCGACGGACGGCGGCGCGATCGTGGGACACGGGATGGCGGCGGACAGCCTCAGCCCCGGGGGCTGCCTGGTGAGCGACATCGGCGTGGTCGTGGCCGACCGCTGCCAGAACCACGGCATCGGCTCGCAGATCCTCGACCGGCTGGTTGCGCGGGCGACGGCGCGGGGTGTGAGCGTGCTGGTCATGGACGTGCTGGCGGAGAACAAGCAGATGCTGGCGATGATCGCCCGGCGGTGGGCCGGCGCCGGGTACCGCTTCGGCGGCGGCGCGGTGACCGCCCGGGTGCACCTGCCGGGCGGGTCCCGGACGAAGGCGGCCTGCGGCGGTGCAGATTTCCGGGCCGCGTGACGGCCCGGTTCAGCTCTCGTACAGGGCGTCGATCGCGTCGGCGTACTTGGCGTGCACCACGCGGCGCTTGAGCTTCAGCGTCGGCGTCAGCTCCTCGCTCTCCGCTGTCCATTCCACCGGCAGCAGCCGCCACTTCTTGACCTGCTGCACGCGGGCCAGGTGCTGGTTCGCGCCGGCCACGGCGTGGCCCACCGCCTCGAGGACCGCGGGCTCCTCGGCAAGCTGAGCGAGCGAGGACGCCTCGATGCCGTGCGCCCTGGCCCACGCCGGCGCCACGTCGCCGTCGAGTGTCAGCAGCGCCACCACGTACGGCCGGCCGTCACCGAAGCTGAGCGCCTGGCCGATCAGCGGGTGAGCGACCAGCAGGTTCTCGATCGCAGCCGGGGAGATGTTCTCCCCGCCCGACGTGATGATCAGCTCCTTCTTGCGGTCCACAACGGACAGGAATCCGTCCGGGTCGAGCGACCCGATGTCACCGGTGTGCAGCCAGCCGTCGGCGTCGATCAGCTCGGCCGTCTGCTCGGGCAGGTTGAGGTACCCCGGGGTGTTGAGCGGCCCGCGGGCCAGGATCTCGCCGTCGTCAGCGATCCGGACCTCGATGCCGGGCACGGCCCGCCCCACGGTCCCGAGCCGGAACGCGTCCGGGGTGTTGGTCGTGAACGCGCCGGTGGTCTCCGTCATCCCGTAGACGTCGAGGATCTTCAGCCCCAGGCCGGCGAAGAACTCCGCCACGTCCGGCGGCAGCGGAGCGGCCGCGCTGGCCACCATCGTCGCCTCGCCGAGGCCGAGCAGGGAGCGGATGGGCTGCAGCACGTTCTCGTCGGCGCGGCGGAACTCCTCCGCCAGGTCCTCGGGGGTGGTGTTGCCGAACTCGCAGCTCTTCACGTACTTGCGGCCGGTCGCCATCGCCTCGTCGACAGCCGCGCGCCTGGCCGGATCCTGCTCGGCGGCCAGCAGCGCCTGGATGCCGGCCTGGATCTTCTCCCAGACCCTCGGCACCCCGAAGAACGCGGTTGGCGTGACCGCGCCGAGCGTCGCGAGCAGGTCGGTGGTGGCGTTGTGGCAGAAGTGGACGTGCCAGGCGTGGTGCACCGGCAGGTAGATCGTGAACATCCGCTCGGCGATGTGGGCGAGCGGCAGGTAGGACACCCAACGGGTGCGCGGCTCGATGAAACCGGTGACGTCGCCGGTCGCGACCTCGTAGAGCACGTTGCGGTGGGTGATGATGACGCCCTTGGGGTTTCCGGTGGTGCCCGACGTGTAGAGCACGGTCGCCGCGCCGTCGGGATCGATCCCCGCCACCCGGCCGGCGACGATGCCGGGCGACGCGGCGAACCGCTCCCGGCCATGCTCGAACAGCGCCGCCCAGGTCAGATACGGGCCGCCCGCCGGGCACACCGACGCGTCCCTGACGATCACCTTCTTCAGGGCCGGCAGTTCGGCCAGCACCGGCTGCCAGCGCGCGAGCTCGGGTGCGCCGTCGAGCACCGCGATCGTGGCGCCGCAGTCGGCCGCCACGTAGCGGATCTGGTCGGGGGCGAGGGTGGCGTAGAACGTGACCGGCACTCCCCCGGCGTGCATCACCGCGAAGTCGGCCAGCACGTGCTCGACCCGGTTCGGCAGCATCAGCGCCACCC
Organism: Streptosporangiaceae bacterium; assembly: GCA_030039095.1. The sequence continues at coordinate 5,181 of JASHQP010000482.1, read as the reverse complement.
GGTCCCCCGCTTCCAGGCCGAGGTCGATCAGCCCGGCGGCCAGTTCCAGCGCCTGCTGGCGGGTTTGCTCCCAGGTGATGGTCTGCCACGGCCCGCCGTCGTCGCGATCGGAGTACGCGGGCTCGCCGCCCCAGCGTTCCGCCGTGGCCGCGAGGCGGGCGGCGACGGTCGCGCCCGCGCCGCCCCAGGCCGCCTGCTCTATCTCCGCCCGCTGGCGCAAGATCTCTGCCGTCACGCCCCTACCTCCTCGACACCGGCCCCGCCCGCAGGAAATCTGCTCGCATGCATGCCACCACGCCGGCCGCCCGCGCCGCAAGGCGGCCGCGTGATGCGGCAGGCACGAGGGGCCGCGAGCCCTGTGATTACCGTATGCCGAATATCCCTTGGCTAATCGATTACTAATAGCCGGTTACACCCTGTCCATACTCTGACTCGCGCTTGACCCTTATTTCGCAATGCCGCAGGTATCGTGACCGCGTTCATTGGATAACCGCGTTCACTGGACAGCTGTACCGGGCCGCAGCCAGACCAGAAGGGATGCCCGATGGTAGCTGCCGGGCCCGGGCTCGAGCGGGTCAGTGTGACCGCGTTGCTGCCCAGGCAGCGGCGCTGGCCCCTGCTGGTGGCGACCGCCATCTGCACGGTGGCGGCCGCGGCGTACCTTGCCGACATCCTGCTGCACCGCCCCGGCCAGATGCTGGACTGGTACGACCTCAACGTCTACAACCACGGCGGCCTGATCGCAAGGAACACGCCGCACCGGCTGTACACGTGGCATTTGCGCCCCGGGATCAAGTTCACATACACGCCGTTCGCGGCGCTGCTGTTCGCGGCGTGCTCGCTGCTGTCCTGGGCGGCGCTCCGATGGCTGATGACCGTGACCAGCCTGGCGGCCATCGGCGTCACGATCTGGCTGACCCTTGGCGCACTCGGCTGGGGCGGCCGCCGGCGGGTGACCGCGCTCGCAGCCGTTGCGGCCGTCTCGCTCTGGGTCGAGCCGGTGCAGCGAGCTCTGCACCTGGGCCAGATCGAGCCGCTGCTGCTCGTGCTGGTCGTCTGGGATATCTGCCAGCCGGACCGCCGGCGCTGGAAGGGGATCGGCATCGGCGTGGCCGCCGGCATCAAGCTGACGCCGCTGGTCTTCATTCCGTACCTGTTCCTGACGGGGAAACGGCGCCAGGCATTGGTCGTGACGGGCGCCTTTGCCGCCACTGTGGCTATTGGCTTCGTATTTCTGCCGTACGCGTCCGTCAAATACTGGCTCACCGGGTACTTCATGCATGCCAGCAATGTCGGGGACGTCAAATCCCTGCTGAATCAGTCGGTACTCGGCCTGGTCGCGCGGTCGATCCACAGTGTGCGTCACGCCACACCGCTCTGGCTCGTCCTGTCGGCCGTGATCGTGGTGCTCGGCCTGGGTGCCGCAGCGGTGCTCGACCGCGCCGGGCGCACCGTGGCCGGCTGGCTGACGTGCGAGCTGACCTCGTTGCTCATCTTCCCGATCAGCTGGGACCATCACTGGATCTGGGTCGTGCCTGCGCTGGTGCTGTTCGCCGACACGGCTCTGCGGGCCAGAGGCGCGGCGCGCTGGGCGTGGTGGGCGCTGGCCGCCGCCGTGGCGGCGCTGTTCGGTGCGTGGGGGCGGATTCCGGTGGGCGAGGTATATCCGCTGCCCGGGGGCCTCGAGCCCATCAGCGCGAACCTGTTCGTGCTGGCCGGCCTCGGGCTGCTCGCGGTCGCGATCGGCGCGGCATGGCGGCAGCGCGTGACGGATCATGAGCAGCCCGTCACCCGGAAGCTTGACCGAGCCATGACTCGCACTTGAATCGGCGCTGCCGAGGTCGTCGGTATCGTGAGGCCTCGGCCATGCGACGGTGACGCTTGCCCCTGCGGGCGCCGCTGTGCTCGGGGATTGCGCTGGCCAGTAACGGGTAGTGGGTGCGCCTGCGCCGGCGGGGTAATGCGGGGCCTGGCGCGGGGGGCTCCAGGGAACTCCGGCACATCGATGGCCCAGGGAAGGACGTTGATGGCACAGGCAGGACCGGGCCTGAGGAATCCGGTCCAGACTCGGCCGTCCAGTGTTCGGCACGCCGGGTGGGCGCTCGGCCTCGCGGCTGCCGTGTTCGCTATCGCGCTGGCCGCATACGTGGCCGACGTGGCGACCCACCGGCTCGGCCTGACGCTGGACTGGTTCGACCTGAACATCTACAACCACGCGGGCCTGATCACGTGGCATGACCCGGCGAGGCTGTACACCTGGCAGTACCGGCCCGGCGTGCAGTGGCTCTACACTCCGTTCGCCGCCATGGGATTCGCGGCAGGATCGCTGCTGCCGTGGGCGGTGCTGAAGTGGCTGATGACCGCCGCCAGCCTGGCCGCGATGGTCGTGACCGTCTGGGTCACCTTCGGCCAGCTCGGCTGGCATGGTCAGCGGCGCGGGGCCGCCGTGCTCGCCGTGTCCGCCGTCGCGCTGTGGACCGAGCCCGTGCTGCGCGCGATCCACGTCGGCCAGATCGAGCTCGTGCTGATGGCGCTCATCGCCTGGGACATGTGCCAGCCCGGTCAGCGGCGGTGGAAGGGGTTCGGTGTTGGCCTGGCGGCCGGCATCAAGCTGGTGCCGCTGATCTTCATCCCCTACCTGGTCCTGGCGGGCAAACTGCGCCAGGCCGCCGTCGCCACGGCCGTCTTCGCCGGCACCGTGGTGATCGGCTTCGCCGTCCTGCCCGGCGAATCGGTGAAGTGGTGGCTGACCGGGTACTTCCTGCACGCCGGGAACTTCACGAACCAGAGCCTCGGCTCGCTGCTGAACCAGTCCGTGCTCGCGCTTCTCACCAGGACTCCCGAGGGCGCGGGCTCGGTCACCGCGGTGTGGCTGGTGGCCGCGGTCGTCATCGCCTGCCTGGGCCTGGCCGCGGCGGCGCTGCTGGCCCGGGCCGGCCGTCCGACCGCCGGCTGGGTGACCTGCGCGGTCACCGGGGTGCTGGTCTCGCCGATCAGCTGGGACAACCACTGGGTGTGGATCGTGCCGGTGCTGGCGCTGCTGGCCGACGCCGCCGCGGCGGCCCGGGGCGCGGCCAGGGCCGCGTACCTGGCCCTCGGCGCGGCGCTGTTCGCGGTGTTTGCCGACTGGCCGATGAAGTGGACCGGGAAGCTCGCGTTCGTCCCGCACGGCCTGGTCGGCTTCGACACCAGGAAGCACCCGATGAGCGAGATCTTCCACCTGCACGGAACCCAGCTCATCGGCTGGAACCTCTACGTGCTCGCCGGGCTGGTGATCTTCACTGGCCTGCTGGCGGCGGCCATCGTGGCCTGGCACAGCCGCGGGCGCGACGGCTACCTGATCCGCCGCCCCATCTCCTCGGTGCCGTAACCGCCCAGGTTCCGCACGGCCGCGCGGAACTGGCGCGACTCCAGCAGCGCCCACAGCGGCGCCAGGCGCGGGCTGTCCACGTCCTGCGCGGCGACGACAAGGTCGTAGGGCTCGCGCCTGACCGGCAGGAAATCCAGGCCGAAGGCCCGCGCTGCCGCCGTGATGCCCAGCCCGGCGTCGGCGCGCCCGGCCGCCACCGCGGCGGCCACGGTCAGGTGGGTGGGCTCTTCACGCTGGTAGCCGTCGATCGCGTCGGCGCTGATTCCCCGCTCTCGCAGCTCATGGTCGAGCAGGACGCGCGTGCCGGCCCCCCGCTGGCGGTTCACGTACCGCACGCCAGGACGGGTCAGGTCGTCGATGCCCTTCAGGGCGAGGGGATTGCCGGCGGCGACCATCAGTCCCTGATCGCGGTGCACCAGGCGCACCACCGACACGTCGCGGGAGGCCAGGATGCGGTCGAGGTAGGGCACCGTGTACTCGCCGGTGGCCGGGTCCAGCAGGTGCGACCCGGCGACGTGGCACAGCCCGTCACGCAGGGCCACCAGGCCCCCGAGCGAGCCGACGTTCGACGAGGCGAGCGTGACGCGCGGGTCGCCGGCGCGCAGCGCCGACGCGGCCAGGTCCAGGACCAGGTCGTGCGAGCCGATGGCGACGATCGTGCCGGAGATCTCGTCGAGGCCGCGCAGGAGCTCCACGTCGACCTCGTCGCCGGGGTGGTGTCCCTCCAGCCCGGCCGGGACGACGAGCAGCCCGTCGGCCCGCACCAGCGAGGTGAGGACGCCGGCGCCGCGCGGCAGCGGGGTGGCGACCATGGCGCCGCCCACCACTCCCAGGCGCACCCGCACCCAGTCGTCCATGCCGAGCGGAGACGCCAGCTTGCGGGCCAGCCGCGCCCGGGCCCGCGGGCGGCGGCGGGGCGCGGATCCCTCCAGCTCGGCCACCAGCGGCTCGGCGAAGATGTCGAACGTCAGCGCGGCGGACACCGGATAGCCGGGGGCGCCCAGGACGGGTGTGCCCTCGACAACGCCGAGCACGACCGGGTGACCCGGCCGCACCGCCACGCCGTGCACGGCCAGCGTGCCGAGCTGGGCCACGGTCCGGGCCGTGTAGTCGTCGCGGCCCGCGCTGGAGCCCGCGACGATGATCAGCAGGTCGCAGTCGGCCACCGCGGCGCGGACGGCCCGGGCCAGGCCGTCCGGATCGTCGGGCTCGATCGGCAGGCAGCGGACGTCACAGCCGGCCTCGCGAGCCTGAGTGGCGAGCATCAGCGAGTTGGTGTCCAGGATCTCCCCCGGCCCGGTCGGCGTGCCGATCGGGCGCACCTCGTCGCCGGTGGGCAGGATCGTGACGACCGGGGCCCGCCGCACGCTGACGTCCGTGGCTCCCGCGGCCACGGCGGCGGCCAGGTCGACGGCCCGCAGCCGGTGGCCCTCGGGCAGCAGCAGCTCGGTGGCGGAGACGTCCTCGCCGACCGAGCGCACGTGCTGATAGGGCGGGACCGCGGCGCGCAGCTCGGCGACCGCGCCCAGATAGTGCACGTGCTCGCGCATGACCACCGCGTCGCGCCCGCCGGGCATCGGGTCTCCGGTGTCCACGACGTCGTAGGCGCCCGGCTCCAGGCAGACCGGGGTGGTCTCGCTGGCGCCGAGGGTGTCGGCGGCGCGCACGGCGATTCCGTCCATGCCGGCGGCGTCGAACGGCGGCGACGACCGGGTGGCCCACACCGGCTCGGCGGTGACCCGGCCCGCGGCGTCCTGGACGCGGACCCGGATCGCGGGCAGCCGGTCCGGGCAGCCCCCGGCTGCCCGCGC
>JASHQP010000481.1 GCA_030039095.1 Streptosporangiaceae bacterium | reverse complement strand
GGCCCGCTCTGCCGTCCTGGCCGTGGCGCCGGCCCGCCTGCCATCGGCTGACCGCCGGGGCCCGACGGGTAGTCGGTGGGCGCCGGCGGGAACTGGCCGGTGTTGAACTGGCCGGTGTTGTAGATGTCACCGGTGTTGTAGATCTCGCCGGTGTTGTAGATGTCACCGGTGTTGAAGTCTTGCGTCAGCGGCCCGCGCGCCTGATGAGGACGGCCTGGACCGCCCGATCGCGGACCCGCGCCGTTGGCCCGTGGCCGGACACTGCCCGACGCGCCCGGCTGCCGCTGCGGCAGCTGGGGTGGCCCGGCCATCGGCCCGCTGGGGTACCCGGGGTTGGCGCGCCTGGCCTGCCGGGGCATACCCGGCGCGGCTGACGGGGGTGGCCCGGGAACCTGCACGCGCGGCACTGGCGCCGACGGATGGTCGGGGTACAGCGCGGGCGGCGGAGCGTTCCATTGCGGCCAGGCCCCGCTGTCGGTGCCGGGCGGCCATTCGGCAACGGCTTGCATGGACGGAGCCATCTGGCCGGCCGCAGGCCCGTACCCCGCAGGGTCGGGTCCCCACATGCTTGGGTCACCGGATTCGGGGTATGCGACAGCCGTCGGAGCCGAGTAATAGTCAGTGGTGCTAGGCGGCTCGGTCTCAAACCTCCGGTGTCTGCCGGGGGAGTCGGGGACCACTGGGCCTCCAATAGCGGGAAGGACCGGCCCAGAACCTGGGCACGGCAAGCACGGATCGGGGAGCCCGGGCATAAGCGTCTGATCGTTGGCCCGCCCGGACCCGGCGTCGGGATCGACTAGCACCCGGACCCGGGCGCCGCAGCCGCGGCCAGAGCGTCCAGACCTGACGCAAGAGCCGCGGAGGCAACTTAAGTCAATCCGTTCCCATCGGAGGCTAGCGGATCGGACTATTCCTCGGGCAAGGGACGAATCTCTCTTGGGAGACGGTTTTCCCTTGGGGGGTCCCGATCCGGGGCCGGTCCCGGTGAACCGGGCGCGGGCGGGATCCGTTGGTCACTCCTCGGTTTCCCGCTCGGCGGCGGCCAGCAGTTCCATGCATTCAGCGAGTGCCCGCAGGTAGGAGCGGGACTCATCGGCCAGCGGCGCCCAGTGCGAGCGGTCGAACTGGCTCGACATGTCATCATGCCAGTGCTGCTGCGTCTTCGACCACGCAGCGGCGATTCCGGCGAGCAGGAGTTCGCCGTCCTCGTGCGGGTGGCCGGTCATCGAAGGGATCCTTCTCGAGGCCGGTCAGGGCCGTGCCGCCCGGACACCTCGCGCGGCCTCGAGCCCATCGACAAGGGCCAGCAGGTGCTGCTCGGTCCGCGGCAGATCCACGTCGAGCACGTGCCGGAACCGGCTCGACGGCCCCTGGAACGCGCTGGCCCCGTCCTCGACCCGTTGCTGCCAGCGCCTGATGGACTCCAGTCGCTCTTCGGCTTCGCGCACCGCGGCGGCCTCGGCGTGGCATCCCGCGTGGGCGCCGTCCTCGGCGTCCTCGGCCGCGGCGCGCTGGCAGTCGGCCAGATCGGCCTGCCTCCGCGCGAGCAGTGACCGCCATCGGCTCGCCCTCTCGTCGAGGGCAGCGCGGGTCGCCGCGACCTGGTAGTCGCCGCGATCGGCCACCTCACGCTGGGCGTGCCGGTAACGGGTGAGCGCGCCGGCGAATTCCCCGAGCGCCTCGATGTCCGCGTGGATGTCGGCCATGCTGTCACCCTGCCGAGAGCTCGCGGACCGCGCGGAGCCTCTCGACGAGCGCGAGCAGGTACGCCTCGTGCCCCTCGGTCGCGGCGAGGTAGGTGTCGACGCCCGGCGTGACTTCCTCCAGCGCCTCGCCGAACCGGCGGTACATGTCGTCGCGCCAGACCTCGCCGAGTTCACGCCAGTGCGTGCGCATGGCCTTGAAGCTTTCCGACAGATCCTTGTTGAACTCGGCTAGGTGCGATCTGAAGTCGGCGAGCGCCTCGATATCGCTGACGTTGACCTCGGCCACGGTGCTCCTCTACCGGACGAAGCTGTAATAGATGTCGGAGAGAACGGCGAGATAGTAGTCAGCCGAATCGGGCAGGCTGCTCATGGCCGACTCGACCGTGTTCCTCGACTGGCGGTCCAGCCTGGCGACGTTCTTCACCGACGCCCCGAGGGGCCGCAGCCTCAGGGCTATCTCGAGCTTGCGCTCCGGGAACTCCTTCGGGAGCGATCGCAGCGTGTCGATGGCCGCCGCCGTCTCCTCCCGCGACATCTTGTCGTGGATGGCGCCGATCCGGGCGTAGTACTCGCCGCGTATGGCGTCGTTTGCGCGCCCGCGCAGGCTCTCCGCGACGGCCGTCTCGCCCGCGTTGTCCAGGAAGTCGGCCAGCCTGAGCACATCGTGCCATCGGGCCTGGCCGAGCAGGCCATCGGCGAGCGCGATCGAGTGGCCGACGACCTTGGCCCACAGGATCCCCGCGTCCGCGTACGCGGCGAGCAGCCGGGCCTGCCGGTCTCCCCGGTCGTTGCCCGGGATCTGCCCGCCCGGATCCGGGCTGAGCAAGTGCACCAGGCCGACCGCTGCGAGCAGTTCCCGCGTGGCCCCGAGAAGCTGGCTGGCCTCATCGGCCAGCGCTCCGGCGCGTTCCTGCTCGCTTGCCAGAACGGTGTAGGTCACGATCGCCGGGCGCACCGCCTGGCGAAGTGAGAGGTAGGGCGACAGCGCCGTGGTGGGGGCATCGGCGGGCGTCGGGGTCACACGGGTCTCCTGAACGCGGTGCGGGCAAAGGCATACAGCGAACTGGTCGAGTACGGCTTGAACTTCTCCACATGCTCGTGCGGCCAGTCCACGTCCCGGAACAGGGCGCGGTCATCGGCCAGGCTGGCCGCGGCCGGCACGCCGAGGAGGGCGTCGCTCTCCGTCGGCGATGGCAGCCGCAGCGCTGCGCGGAGCGTGAACTGCCCGATGCCGGTGCGCCGGAGAGCACGCTCGGCGGTAGCGTAGCTGTCCGCCCAGACCACAACGTGAATGCCCACCTCGGGACCGTGCTCGGCCAGCCGGGTCAGCAGCGTGGTCGCCTCGGTGGGCTTGCCCCACTCGCCCTCGGCGCCGAGGTCCTGCCACCGGTGCAGCCCAGCGACCAGGAAGAACCGCCGTGGCTGCGATGCCGCCCCGGCGTCCGCGAGCCGCGCGTCGAGATCCTTGGTCAGGTCCCGCAGGACGTCGATCCCGCCGGCGGCGCCAACGATTCTCGTCTCGTGCGGCAGGCCCCGCACCGGATCGAAGTAGCGATGGAACGACGAGGACGGCCGCGCGAACTCCGCGATCTCGAAGGAGACGGCCTCGGGCGAGCGCTGCACCGCCGCGCTGAGCAGGGTGGCGAGCAGCAGCGCGTGCCCATGTTCCTCATCGCCGATCACCAGCAGGTTAGATCGCACAAAGCTCTCGAACACGGCGGCGGTTGCCGGCTTGATCTCTATCGCCTCGCCGAGCCACGCGGCCGTCGTAGGGGCCGGAACGGGCCACCCGCCGGGATCTGCCGCGAACGCCGCACACGCCGGGTTGTCACTGAAGTCTGCGGGCGCGTCTGGGTCGAACGTGGCGGACGGCTCGTAGGTGCGGTCGCCGGCGAGGTCCCGGATCGTCGAGATCCACTCCAGCCGGTCCCTGGTCGGCAGCATCGCGATCCGCATGACCGTGTTCGCGCCCTCCCCGCGCCGGTCGTTGTAGATGGCGTCGCCGGCCCTGCTGAGCCTGATCGCGGCGTCGTTGCCCTCACCCAGGATCGCCTGGGAGACGCTCGGCAGCAGGCAGCCGAGCGCGATGCGCAGGGCCATCTGCTCGTAGGCGGGCCGAAGGTGCACGATCAACGAGCCGCCGGGCGACTGGGTCGCGAGCAGCAGGTGCAGCCCGAACGCGGCGCCCCGCTTGGCGATGTCGGCCAGCAGCGCCCCGGCCTCCCGGGACAGGCGGTCCTCCTCGCTGAACAGCACCTGGAACTCGTCCGTGATCACCAGCGACCTCGGCAGGACCTGCCCGGTCTGGATCCGGTACTCGGGGAGCTGGGTGACCCTGGCCTGCCGGCACAGCCGCGCCCGCCGCTCGATCTCGTCGTGGAAGCGCCGCAGCATGCTCAGGCCGAACTCGCGGTCGGTGCGCGACGCGATCGCCCTGGCGTGCGGGAGCCGTTGCGTTAAATACGCGTCGAACTCGACTTCCTTGAAATCGAGCAGGTAGAGCTCGAGCTCCTCCGGCGGGTACTTGAGTGCAAGCTGGGTGATCAGCACGTGCAGCAGGTTGCTCTTGCCCATGCGCACGTCGCCGCCGACGAGGCCGTTGTGCACCCCGCGCGATCCCATGACGAAGTGCTGCGGCTCACCCCTCGAGTCGACGCCGATCTGCGCGTCCAGGCCGTCGGTGGTGTCTGCCGACCAGCGCCCGGACGGCGGTACCGCGATCCGGGCGAACGGGAGCTCCCGTGACCCGAGGCTGGCGGCGGCGCCCACGGCGTCCAGCCACGCGTTGACGACCGGCGCCGGCGGCATCGCGTCGGGCTCGATCGCCCACCGCCCGAAGTCGGGGTCATTCCAGGTCACCGTGCCCCCGGCGGCCACGTGCAGGTCTGCCGCTGCCGAGGTCAGTGCCGAGAGGCCGGGGGCGCGCGGGCGCTCCAGGCCGCGCTCGATCGTCGCGAGGATGTAGACCCCGGCGCGGGGCCCGTTACGGGCAAGCCGTGTCAGCAGCTCGGCCGACTGCTCGCTGATGCCGCCGGGGAATCCGGCGAGGACCAGGACGTGGTACGGCACGGACACCCCGGTGGTGGCGGCGTTGTAGGCCTCGACCGAGTCGTAGACATTGGTCAGCCGGGTCTGGGTCACCTCGACCACGTGGTCGGTCAGCGTCCTGGCCAGCGCCTCGATCTCTGCGGCACTCGAGGCGACGCCCGTTCCGACGCGCAGCGCGGCCGGCAGCCGCAGGAACCCGCTGAGCTGCTCGCCCTGCCCGAGCGGGTCGGCGAGCGCGAACCGCACCGTGCCCGGCCTCGTGGCCACCGCCAGCCGGAGGGTCATCGCCTGCAGCAGCGAACGGGCCCCGCTGGTCGCACCGTGCTCGGCCTCGATCAGCAGGTGGCCGTGCCCGGTGAACCTGGCGACCGCGGGCATGGGCGGCATTCCCCCGGCCCGCTCCCCGGCCCCGGCCACCTCCCCGGCCCCGGCCACCTCCCCGGCCCCGGCCCGGTTCGCCGCTTCCCCTGGCCGTTTCCCCGCGCCGACGCTGATGACCCCTACCCGGACTCCGGTCGGCGACGGGGCATTCAGGTCGGGCTCATATCCAGACCATTCCGGGCCGCCGAAGTCGGCAAGCGCCCAGGGATTGGCGGCAGTAAGGAGACTAACGGCACCCGGTAGCCCGCCAACGGCCTGATCGTGCGCCTGCATCGCCGCAGCGATCACAGTTTCATGCGCCGTATCAGCTTCATGCGCCGTATCAGCAGCCGCAGGCGCCGCGTACCAACCGCTGAGCCCGGCTGCTTCCTGCGGTATCTGCTGCACGTTCTGCGCAGCAAGGCTGTCCAGGTAATGCTCGTGACCGTAACGAACCCGTGCAACTGACTCCGCAAGCTGCAAGTATGCGTCATGAATCTCACGCTCGATCTCCTCGATCGACATGCGGTGCGCGCTCCTCGCTGCGGTCGTGCTGGAGATCGGCAAAAATTCAGCCATACAACTCTCTTGCTGGATGCAATGCGTGCAGATTCTATTTCACAGCGTTTCGCCCATTGCGCCAAGGGGCGCGCAGTGTCCGGCCGCACTGGGCCAAGGGGCTCGGAACCGCCAGGCCTCGCCCGAGCTGTGCCGACCTATACCAGTTCACAGCGCGATGTCAAGCCTTCAGATACTTTGCCGGACTCTTGATGACCACGCTCAGCAAAGTTACGATCCGGTTACGCAGCGGCTGCCCGTGGCCGCGCCAGCACGAAAGGCAACCCCCCTATGCATCTGCGTCCTCATCGGCTCCTCGGCACCGCATTAGTCGCGTGCGTGCCAGCCATCGGCATGCTCCTGGCCTTCGGCCCGGCAGCCGGCGCGAGCCCCGCCGCCGCCTCGCCCAGCGCCAGCGCCGCGGCGGCGGCCCGCACCGCCATTGAGCACCTCGCGATCGGCAAGCATGGCTCGGTTCACCGGCTGGCCGGGCATGCGTCGAACGTCAAGGGGCTGACCCAGGTGGAAAGCACCAACTGGTCGGGTTACGCCGACACCGGCAGCAGCTTCTCCAAGGTGACCGCCAGCTGGGTCGAGCCTACGGGGGTCTCCAGCGGCAGGAGGACGACGTCGCTCGCCGCGTTCTGGGTTGGCATCGACGGCTACAGCAGTGACACGGTCGAGCAGGATGGCACGCTCATCGAGTCCTACGAGGGCACCGTGTACTACTACGACTGGTGGGAGATCTACCCGGAGAACGATGTCCAGGTAGTCGACAGCGTCAGTCCCGGCGACCACATCACCTCCACGGTGACCCGGAGCGGTGACAGCTACACGCTGACGGTCACCGACTCCACGCACACTGCGGACAGCTTCAGCACCACGCAGACCTACGCGGGTGCCGCGGACAGCAGCGCGGAGTGGATCGCCGAGGCGCCGAGCGGTTCGTCCGGCGTCTACCCGCTCACCGACTTCGGCTCCGTCAGCTTCTCCGGCGCGGCGGTGACGGAAGGCTCCACGTCCGGTGTGATCTCCTCGTTCACCGACGACGAGATCACGATGATCACCTCCTCCGGGGCGACCGAGGCCTCGCCGGGAGCGCTGAACAGCAGCGGCAACGGGTTCAGCGTCACCTGGGTACGCAGCTGAGGTAGGCCGCGCTCGGCAGGCGCAGCGGGGCCGGCCCGGGAGCTCTCACGGGCCGGCCCCGCCGCATGCCCGGGCTCTGGTGCGCCCGCCCGAAGCCGCTAGGGCTTGCGGGCAACCAGGATGTCGCGCACGATCGCCTGGTCCACCCGGTGCCGGAACCCCAGGTACGGCGCGGTGTCCACCGGATAGAGGCCGGCGTCCGCGAGGATCCCGGCCGCCTGCTCACGCCGCGCGACGAGCGTGTTCCACGCGATCCCGCACGCACCGCCGCTGCGCAGCAGGGCTGCCCAGGCCGGGGCGGCCGCGGCCAGCAGGTCGGCCGGGCTGCGGGCCAGGCCCCTGGCCGCCGTCCGGCTGCCGTGCTGGACCCCGTACGGGGCATCGGCGACGACCAGGTCGAACGTCTCGGGCTTGAAGAACTCCGCCGCCCGGGCCGTATCGGCGTTGACCACGTCGAGGCGCTGGGTGAGGCCGGACTTGTAGTCGCCGGCGTCCGCCGCGAGGCTGATCCGCAGGCGTCTGCCGGTCACCTTGCCGCCGGCCCGCAGCCGCGTCCGCTCGGCGTGGTGCTTGAGCCTCTTGCGCTTCAGCCAGGTCTCGATGAACGTCGCGTACGCGTCGAAGTCCTTCGCGTCGAGGTCGATCCCGGCCGCGTCGAAGCCGTACATCAGCGCCTGGTTGAGGGTTGTCCCCCGGCCGCACAGCGGGTCGAGCACCGTGAACTTCCGGTCCAGCATGTCCGGCGCGAACGCCGAAGCCAGCAGCGTGACGTTCAGCAGCAGCTTGGTGAACTGCTCATTCGTCTTCCCCGGGTACTTCTGAATCGTGATCAGGTCGTCGTCGAACCGGTCCAGCGGCCGCAGTTCGACCGGCCGCAGGGCCTCGGCGCTCTCGCCGTCGAGCTCGAACAGCGCGTAGGCCGACGAGAGGTTGGCCAGCAGCGCCGTGTCCCTGGCGCCCAGGCGGTCCGCGGTGAACGTGACGTAGGGCACGCCGGCGATCGTGGCCGGGCAGGCCCCGGCGATCCGCCCGCCGAGCACGGCCTGGCCGAACGCCTCCAGCTCGGCGACGGTCAGCGCGGCCGCCGCTTCCGCGTATACCCGGTTCGCCGACGGCAGGATCAGCAGCGCGTAGCGGACCATGCGCGCTGTATCCGCCATGTAACCCGCCTCGATGATCGCTGTAGGCCCACTGTAGGTCTGGGCATGAGGCCGCCCCTTGGCAAGGATGTACCCATGGCCGTCAACGAAGCCGCTGACCGGTATGTGCGATGGCTGTACCGGTATGCGTCGTCCCGGCCCGATCTCTCGCTGCTGTCCGGGGTGGCCGGCGCGGTCGCCGTGCTCGAGGACCGGCCCGAGGACCTGGCCGGGGTGCTGCATGACGAGCTCGCGATCGCGATGGCCGCGATCCCGGACCGCCGCCCCGAGCTCGCCATCGCCATGGCCCGGCTGCGGCCCCGCTCGCCGGTGCTGAGCATGGCGCTGCGCCATCCGGCCATGCGCCGGCCTGCCTGCGCCGCGCTCGCCAACCACCTCGACAACGCCGACGTGCTCGCCGAGTACCTGGCACTGCTGGCCGACCCCGATCCGCTGGTCACCGGGGATGCGCTGTTCGGCCTCGAGGCGTTCCGCGGCGTGCGCCAGGCCGGCCCGGTCCGTGCCCGCGCGGTGACCCGGCAGCTGCCCGATGCGGTGCTTTCGTGCGTCGTCGACCTGCTCGGGCACTCCGATCCCGCGGTCGTGGCCAGCGCCCTGCTCGCGCTCGAGGGCCGGGTCCTGCCCAGCGACTTGGTTGCCCGCATCGTCGAGTTGCTCGGGCACGGCGACACCGCGATCGCGGCCAGTGCCCGTCTCGTGCTCGAGGGCCGGGTCCTGCCCGATGAGCTGCTCGATCGCATCGTCGGCTTGCTCGGGCATCCGGACCCTGCGATGGCGGCCAGTGCCCGCCTGGTCCTCGACGGCCGTGAACTCCCCGACGACCTCACCGAACGCATCGTCAGGATGCTGGCCAGCCCGGACCGGGCTCTGGCCGAGCGGGCCGCGTCGCTGCTGGAGAACCGCGACCTTCCCGACCACCTGCTCGCGCCGATCGTCGCCCTGCTCGGTGACGGCGACCCGCTGGTGGTGTGGAGCGCGCTCAGCGTCCTGGAAGGCCGCGAGCTCGACGACGACATGCTGTCGCGGATCGTCGCCCTGCTGGAGCACGGGGACCCGCTGGTGGTGTGGAGCGCGCTGAGCGTCCTGGAAACCTGTGAGCTCGACGAGGAGATCCTGTCCAAGATTGTCGAGTTGCTGGAGCACGAGAGCCCCGAGGTGGTGGCCGGTGCGCTCGGCCTGCTGGAGAGCCGCGAGCTTCCCGACGAGCTGCTCGCCCGCCTCGTCGGGCTGCTGGAGCACGAGGATTCGAGCGTCAGCCACGGCGCACGGTCGCTGCTGGCGGGCACGGATCTGCCCGGCCACGTCCTGTCCCAGGTGGTCGACGTGCTGGAACACGACCGGCCTCCGGTCGTGGCGCACGCGCTCGGCGTGCTGCGGGACAAGAACCTCACCGACGACGTCAGGGCCCGGATCATCAGCCTGCTTGAGCACGAGGACGTCACCGTCGTCGGGCACGTGCTGCAGGTGCTGGAAGGCAGGGATCTGCCGGCGAGCGTGATTTCCCGGGTGATCGGCTCACTGGAGCGCCGGGACCCCTCGATCGTCGGCGGCGCTCACTCCGTGCTGCGCGGCCGCCACCTCGCCGAGCACGTGCTGCACCGGATCGGCGGCCTCCTCGGGCACGGCAGCCCGTCGGTGGTGGTGGGCGCGCTGGAACTGCTGCAGGGCAGGGACCTGCCGCCGGACGTGCTCGCGCGCGTGGTCGGGCTGCTCAGCCACGAGGAATCGGTGGTGGTGTGGACGGCGCTCGCGGTGCTGTCCGGCCGGGACGTTCCGGACACGCTGATCGTCCGCGGGGTGTCGCGGCTACTCGAGGCGGACGAAGTGGATGCAGCGGTCCTGGTCCGGTTCCTGCACGGCCGGCTGCTCCCCGGCCAGGCCGCGCTCGCCCTCGGCGCCTGGCTGGCCGAGGCCCCGGCCTGCCGCTGGCAGGTTGCCGTCGAGCTCGACTGGCCGGCGACGTTCGCCGCCGAGCTCGCAGCCAACGTCCGCGCGATGGCGGCGGC
>JASHQP010000480.1 GCA_030039095.1 Streptosporangiaceae bacterium | reverse complement strand
CGGCGCCGACATCGCCCTGCTCACAGCCATCGACCCGGCCCTCGACGTGCCGCGGGCGGAACTGCCGGCTCGCGTCGCCCTCGTCCGCGGCTATCTCAGGTACGTGCTCGACGCGATTCCCGGCACGCACCGCACCGCCAGCTTCCAGGTCATCGCCGGCATGATCGCCCGGGACGCCAACCTGGACCAGCAGGCGGACCAGTTCTGATGGCCCGGGCCGGGAGCTCAGCCACCGGGCTTGCGGGCCTCGATGAGGAAGCGGGTCGTGTACGCGACGAACGGGCCCTCGGCCTCGATCAGGTCGTGCAGCGCGCGCAGTTCCCCGGAATATTGCGCAACGGTGAAGTCCGGCACCATCCAGATCACCTTGCGCAGGAAGTAGATCACCGCGCCGATGTCGAAGAACTCGGTGCGCAGCGACTCCAGGCGCAGGTCGATGATCTCCAGCCCGGCGGCCTCGGCCTCCTCCCTGGTGCTGCCGGGGTCGCGGTTGTCGCGGACCTCCGGCGGCTGCGGGCCGAGAAACCACTCGACGACCTCGAACACGCTGTGCGGCCCGACCTCCTGGGAGAAATACGTGCCGCCGGGCTGCAGCACCCGGGCGATCTCCTCCCACCAGGCCGTTACCGGATGGCGGCTCACGACCAGGTCGAACGCCTCGTCAGCAAATGGGAGTGGCGGTTCGTCGGCGTCAGCAACGACCGCCACGCCGAGCGGATGCAGCAGCCTGGTCGCCAGCACGAC
Organism: Streptosporangiaceae bacterium; assembly: GCA_030039095.1. The sequence continues at coordinate 8,100 of JASHQP010000480.1, read as the reverse complement.
ATTCGGCGGCCATGCCTCCGTGGCCACCGTAAGCTTCGGCAGCTTCGGCACCCCGGCCAGCACCTCGCCGCCGCCGGTCTGGATGTCGAGCGCGGCGGAGGCGTGCGCCATCCGCTCGCCCATGAGGCGCTGGTAACCCCATGAAGGCCGCTGCTCGGTGGCCCGGCCGTCGAGCCAGGAAAAGTCCCATCCGGAAACGTCGGCAGACCCGGCCTCGGCCACGAGATCCTCGAACGAGCGGGACATGCCCCGATCATCACACGAAGCGAATCCCCGGCGCACTCGGATAACCGGCGCACTCGGACAAAACGTCGACCATCTCGTGGGCGCGGCCGGTCCGCCGGCCTCGCTAGTGGGCTTCCTCGTACTGGCGCATGATGTCGGCGCTGATCCGGCCCCGCTCGGGGACCTTGATGCCGACCGACTTTGCCCATGCGCGGATGGCGCCACGGTCGACCGAAGCACCGCCCTGGCGATCGGCGGCACGCCGGCGACCGCTGCGGGGAACGCGCCGGCCGGCCTCGATGAACGGAGCAAGCGCCTTTTCAAGCTTGGCCCGGTTTTTCTGGCCTAGGTCGATTTCGTAGGTCGCCCCGCCGAAGCCGAAGGACACAGTTTCGGCGTCGTCGGAGCCGTCAAGGTCGTCGGTCATAATCACAGATACGCTTCTCGCCATGACCCGATAGTCCCGGCGTAATGAGCGGCTGTCAAACCGACACACCGCCAAAAGGGCACCGCGGCATGAACCTCACGAGTCAGGAATGGCGCAGCTGAGATCTGCGGGAACTGGAGGTCAGTAGGGCTGGATCGACTCCTCGTGCTGCAGCTCGGTGATGTACTGCATACCGCGAGACCTGATCAGCTCGCTCTTGATGACCGTGGAAAGCTCGGCGAGGAAGTCATCACGGTCGGTGTTCACGAGAATGTAGTCGTAGACCCAGGCCCAGGTCTGCTGCAGGCTTCTGATGCGAAGCCGATTATCCGTGTCCGGCGTCTGGCCCCGCTCGGCGAGCCGCGAGCGCAATTCGGTCTCTGTCCTGGTCGTGATGAAGATGCCGATGACGCGGCGGGCGGACATCGCACGGACTTTGACGAAGCCAGTCGGCTCGAGTTCGGCGGCGAGAGGGACTGGATCCTGGCTGTCCAGCAACTCGCGAGGCGAACCGTAGTAGCTGTCCGAATATGTGCGGGTATATTCGATGAGCTGTCCTTGCTCACGAAGCTTCGTGAAGGCCTCGTCGCTGACGAAGTTGTATTCGATCCCATCTCTTTCCGTCGGGCGGGCCACCCTCGTTGTATACGTGGGCACACGGCGCACCAGCCCGGAGAGAACCATCCAGTCGAGCGCGGTTCCTTTCCCGGCGCCGCTCGGGCCAGATATTATGAATAGTGGTGGGCTAGCATTCAATTCTGGTCCTCACTTCACCCCTTGTGGCGTCAGGCCTGGATCCCCGTGCCCGACGGCAGGCAGAACCCGTGGCCGCGCGCCGGAAGATCGCATCATGCGTCAAAGCGCTTCGCCAGAGCCGGGGCGCCGCAGATGCCGCTCCGGCGCTACATTTGAGCCGCAGGCTCGAACTTACCCTGTCCGCTGCCGCAATGCGGTACTGACCTGCGCCGGAGGGTGACGCTGGGTGGTCACATGAGCGAAGGACCCGGCTGGCGTGCTTGACGAGATCGTCCCGCCGCAGGTCGTCGCCGTGGAGACATTCGGCGACCCCCCCGATGCGCAGCTTCACCCGGACGAGGACGTGGCGCTGCGGAGGGCCGTGGCCAAGCGCAGGACCGAGGCAGGCGCGGCACGGTGGTGCGCCCGCCAGGCGCTCGCCAGGCTGGGCCTGCCGCCCGCCCCCATCCTGCCCGGCCTCCGCGGTGCCCCGGTCTGGCCCGCCGGGATAAGCGGCAGCATGACCCACTGCACCGGCTACCGCGCGGCCGCCCTCGCGCACAGCCGGGACATCGCCGCGATCGGCATCGACGCCGAGCCGCATTCCGCTCTGCCGGGCGGCGTCGTCGACATGGTCGCCAGCCAGGCGGAGCGCCGCGCCCTTGCCGGGCTAGCCGCGGCGGCGCCGGAGGTTTCCTGGGACAAGCTGCTGTTCAGCGCCAAAGAGGCCACCTACAAGGCATGGTTCCCGCTGACCCATCGCTGGCTGGGCTTTCAGGAAGCCTCGATCAGCATCAACCCCGCCGACGGAACCTTCACCGCGCGGCTGCTCGTGCCCGGGCCGGTGCTGGCCGGCCACCAGCTCACCGAGTTCAGCGGGCGCTGGCTGGCCGCCGGCGGGCTCGTCATCACCTCCATCGCCGTCCCGGCCCGGCCCGCGTAGCGCCGGCAGCCCGATCAGAACGAGGGCACCGGGCCCACCGGCCCGGTGACCGGCAGGACGAGCAGGCACGGCACCGCGACCGGCTGCGCCGGGTCGAGGGCGTTGAGCATGTCGGCCATGGCGACCGGGTCGTTGGCGATCTCCAGGTGGTCGCTCTCGTCCAGCGGGCACTGATTCTGCAGGGTGATGTTGGTGACGTTGGACCCGGCCGGCAGGAACGCGTTGGTGTACGGCGTGACGACCTCGTCATCCCTGCTCTCGATCACCGTGTACGACACGCCGGGCACCGTGGGCTCGGCATTCAGCGTGGCAAGGAAGGACGAGCCCTCCTCCTGCTGCACGCACGCCTCGCAGGTCGTGCTCAGCACGCTGTTGACGGGGGCGAGCAGGCCAAGCGTGTCACCGAGGACGGTGAGGCCATCCAGCGTCGTCCCGTAGTTGGACGGGGCCAGCGCGACGAGCTTGGCTACCTTGGACGCCCCGCCGAGGAAGCTGATGTAGTAGCGCGGCATCATGCCGCCCTGCGAATGGCCGACGAGGTCCACCTTTGCCGCCCCGGTCGCGGCCAGCACCTCGTTCACGAACGACGCCAGCTGCCCGGCGGATGCCGCGATATCGCCGGTCCCCTGGAAGTCGCCGGTCGGCGACGCACCGCCGTAGTTGAACGCGAAGACGCAGTATCCATGGTTGGCCAGGATCGGGGATGCCGCCTGCCAGTTGTCATCCATGTTCGCGAGCGTCCCGTGAACCAGCACCACCGGGTAAGGATGGGCGGCGGCCGGCTTGCATGACCAGTTGTTGGCGCCGGGAGGCGATACCGTCGGCGCATTGAAAGTCGAAAGGACCGCGCTGCCGAAGTCGTAATTGACGGGCAATGTGGACTGCGCAGAGGCGCCGGTGGCGGAAAAGACGCTCACCAGCACGGCTGCGCTGCTGATGCACAGCGCTGCGGTTAATCTGCGGGCGCGCGGGTGGGCCAGCATTGCGATCCTCCCAGATATCCAAGAACCGGATTCTCGAGCGGGAGGACATGGCCGGTCGGCCCGGGCTGCACCGGCAGAGTTTCCCGGTTCGGTAAACCCCAAATTAACATCGCGAATTCGCGGGTTCTGCTCACCGACGTCAGCGTCTTTGCCAGAGCGTTTGTCAGTTCGGCACAACCCGCCACGGGACTTGACGTTCCGGCCCCTGCGCCAAAGGGCCGGCGATGGCCCGCGGATGATGCGCGGGCAGAGGGTGCGGGCGGCCGGCGGCTAGCGCCAGAGCGACCGGCAGGGGATCTTGTCGCGGTCGCAGCGATCCGCGTACTTCTCCGCGATCTCGGCGACTTCCTTGAGCAGGCCTTCTTCCAGCGTGATCGGGTCCAGGCCCATCTCGAGGAACTGCCGGTTCTCCACGAACAGGTCGTTCTCCGCGGCCTCGTTGCGCGGGTTGTCGACGTAGTCGATCGTGGCGCCGGTGATGCCGGAGACCATCTCCGCGAGATCGCGCAGCCGGTGCGTCTCGGTCGTCTGGTTGAGGATCTTGACCCGGTCGCCGTGCGCGGGCGGGTTGGTGATCGCCAGCTCGATGCAGCGCACCGTGTTGCCGATGTGGATGAACGCGCGGGTCTGCCCGCCGGTGCCGTGCACGGTCAGCGGGTAGCCGATCGCGGCCTGCATCAGGAAGCGGTTCAGCACCGTCCCGTAGTCACCGTCGTAGTCGAAACGGTTGATCAGCCTCTCGTCCCGGCTGGTCTGGTCGGTCTGGGTGCCCCAGACGATGCCCTGGTGCAGGTCGGTGACCCGGACCTGGTCGTTCTTGTTGTAGTAGAAGAACAGCAGCTGGTCCTGCGTCTTCGTCATGTGATAGATGCTGCCCGGGTTCGCCGGGTAGAGGATCTCCTGCTCGACCCTCCTGCCGTCGTCGGTCTGCACCTCGACCTTGAGGTATCCCTCCGGGATTCTCATGCCGGCCGTGCCGTAGCCATACACGCCCATCGTGCCCAGGTGGACGACGTGGACATCCAGGCCCGACTCCACGACCGCCGCGAGCACGTTGTTGGTCGCGTTGATGTTGTTGTTGACCGTGTAGCGCTTGTGCGCCGAGCTCTTCATCGAGTACGGCGCGGCGCGCTGCTCCGCGAAATGCACCACCGCGTCCGGCTGGTACTCACCGATCAGCGACAGCAGCCGCTCGTAGTTCTGGGCCACGTCGAACCGGTGCCAGCCGAGTTCCCTGCCGCTGACTTCCTTCCACGCGCGGCGCCGGACGCTCATCGGGGAGATCGGCGTCAGCGAGCCCACCTCCAGCTCGTTGTCGATGTTGCGCCGGGACAGGTTGTCCACGATGACGACGTCATGGCCCTTGTCTGACAGGTAGAGCGAGGTCGGCCATCCGCAGAAACCATCGCCACCGAGCACAAGAATTCGCACTGACTGCCTCCTTTGTCCCGATCACTGTAAAGGCTCGGGCATGCGCGAGTCTCGTCCCGGCCATGAACACGTCCCGCGACGGACACAGGTTAGCCGTGGATACGACGTGGGCAGTCCCCCGTCCTCCCCAAGCTAGAGTGTTGGCCGTCAACATACTGTGGGCGGCCATCAACTCAAAGTGACATTATCAACGTAGAGCCGGGGGCTGGCCACGCAAAGTCTTCTGGGCTCAACATCCCGGGCAGCGGCCCGCGCTGCCCGACGTGCCGCACGGGACAGCCGGAACTCGGCGCTGCCGTCCTGAGCAGCGCCCTCTGACCTGCGCGGCGGCCCCACGGCGGCAGTTCACCGCAAATTTCTCTTATTTCGCCATTGAGTCGCCTATGGGCGCGGCTGCGCCGGGCCACACTATGAGCACGGGGTCCGGAGCCGCGCTGTGCGGTTCGCCATCACATGTGCATCGGGGGTGCCATGTCGTCACTGCAGGCAGCCAGAACCCAGCCCGGCAGGCTGCGGGTTGACCGGATCGCGCTGACCAGGCGCACGGCGTTGTCACTGCCTGAAAATCTCCCGCTCGACAGCTGGAAGCAGATCGGCGAGCAGATCCACGTCATCTCCGACGCTTCCGCGTGGTGGATAGGGGACTGGCTGTGCTTCGGCCGGGACAAGTACCCGGACCGGTACAAGCGGGCGATCGGAGAGACCTCGCTCGAGTACCAGACGCTTCGCAACTACGCGTGGGTCGCCGGGCGGTTCGACGCATCCCGCCGGCGGGATCGGCTGAGTTTCCAGCATCATCTGGAGGTCGCCGCGCTGCCCCAGGATCAGCAGGATCTCTGGCTGACGCGCGCCGAGCAGTCCGGGTGGTCGAGGAATGACCTCAGGGCCGCGCTGCGCTGCTACCGGGACGACCCCGCAGCCGCCCGGCCGCTGCCGATGGCCGCCGTGCAGCTGCGCGTTCCCGCCGAGCGCCGGCAGCTCTGGCAGGATGCCGCCGCAAGAGCCGACCTCGAGCTGCAGGAGTGGATGTCGGCGGCGCTGGACCTGGCTGCCAAGGCCGAGCTGGGCGGCTGAGCTAGGAGGCTGAGCGCAGCAGCGGCGGGACCGTCTGGCCGTGCCGGGTGGCCGCCTCGAACGCGTGCGCGACGCCGAGCAGGTCCCAGTCCGCGCGCCTGCGGCCGACCAGCTGCAGACCGACCGGCAGGCCATCCGGCGTGAACCCGGCCGGGACGGAGATCGCCGGAAGCCCGGTGACCGAGATCAGGTACGCGGAGGCCATCCAGTCCAGGTACGTGTGCTGCGGATGGCCGTCGATGTCGTGCACCCAGTCAAGGGTCACATCAAAGGGCGCGACCTGGACCACCGGGCAGGCGAGCACCTCGAACATGCCGAAGAACGCGCTGACCCGCTCGGCCAGGGCGGCATGCCGCAGGGTCGCGCGGCTGAGGTCGGCGACGCTCAGCTCGAGACCGCGCTCGGTGTTCCAGGTCACGTTCGGCCCGATCTGGCCGGCATGCTCGCGGAGCAGCGGGCCGAAGCTGGTCGCGAACCGGAACGCCCGCCAGGTCCGGAAGACGAAGTCCGCGCCGGACAGGTCCGGTGCGGCGTCGGCCACCTCGCAGCCCAGATCGGTGAGCACCTGCCGGGCGGGCGCGAGCGCGGCCCGCACCGCTGGCTCGACCGGCAGGCGGAGGTCGGCGCTCCACGCGACCCTGACGCCCCGCAGGTCCCGGTCCAGCAGGCTCGCGATCTGATCCGGCTGCACCGCTGGCGGCGGCGCGTCGAGAGCCAGCGGCACCCGGGGATCCGGGCCGGACAGGACCGTCAGCAGCAGCGCGACGTCGGCGACCGTGCGGGCCATCGGACCCTCGACGCCGAGCACGTCGGCCACGTCCGAGAACGGCCAGCCGGGCACGCGGCCGGGCGACGGGCGCAGCCCCACCACGTTGCAGAAGCTGGCCGGGTTGCGCAGTGAGCCGCCGAGGTCGCTGCCGTCGGCGAGGCAGATCATCCGCGCCGCCAGCGCGGCCGCCGCGCCGCCGCTGCTGCCGCCGGCGCTCCGGCTCAGGTCATACGGGTTGCGGGTGGCGCCGAACACGGGATTCACGCTGTGCGAGCCCGCGCCGAACTCCGGCACGTTGGTCTTGCCCAGGCTGATCGCGCCCGCCGCTGACATCCGCTGCACCACGAGCGCGTCGTGGTCGGGCACGTTGTCGGCGAACAGCGGGGAGCCGTGCGTGGTGCGCACGCCCGCGGTGTCGTGCAGATCCTTGTGCGCCACCGGCAGGCCGTGCAGCGGCCCGGGGCCCTGCCCGCCGGCCAGCGCCTCGTCCGCGGCCGCCGCCTTGGCCAGCGCCGCGTCGAAGCAGCGCGTGACCACCGCGTTGACCGAGCCGTCCAGTTCCTCGATCCGGGCGATGTGCGCGGCGATCACCTCGCGGGCCGACACCTCCCGCCGGCGCAGCAGCCCGGCGAGCGTCACCGCGTCCTTGGCACAGAGATCCTCCACCGGGCGATCTCATCAAGATCGGGCCTTTTGCGCAATGCCCGGGCGGAACGTCCCGGTCTCCCGCCACCGGCGTCGCTGGCCTGCGGCGGCAATGGGACAATCTTGGTCACGATGTCGCCGGCAGCACAGAACGGGTACGGAGGAGAGTCATGACCACGCGCACCAGCCCGCCGTTCCGCGCAGACCATGTCGGCAGCCTGCTGCGGCCGCAGCGGCTGATGCAGGCCAGGGAGGATCACGCCGCGGGCCGCATCAGCGCCGACGAACTCCGCGCCGTGGAGGACGAGGCGATCCGCGACGTGGTGGCGATGCAGGAGGAGGTCGGCCTGCAGCCGGTAACCGACGGGGAGTTCCGCCGGGCCTCCTGGCACATGGACTTCATCTACCAGATCGGCGGTGTCAGCAAGGCCCCCGGCAACATGGCGGTGCGGTTCCGCAACGCCTCCGGCACGATCGAGTTCACCCCGGCCGCGCTGCACGTCGACGGCAAGATCGGGCTCGAGAAGACGATCTTCGCCGAGGATTTCACGTATCTGCAGTCGGTCGCTTCCAGCTCGCAGACGCCGAAGCTGACCATCCCGTCGCCGAACATGGTTCACTACCGCGGCGGGCCCGCGGTCCTCGATCCCGGGGTCTACGCGCGGATGGATGAGTTCTGGTCGGACCTGGCCGCGACGTACGCCGAAGAAGTGCGCCGGCTCGGCGACCTCGGCTGTACCTACCTGCAGTTCGACGACACCAGCCTGGCCTACCTGAACGACCCCGCGCAGCGCGCCGAGATCGCCGAGCGCGGCGAGGACGCCGAGCACCTGCACCTGCGCTACATCAAGCAGATCAACACCGCGCT
>JASHQP010000479.1 GCA_030039095.1 Streptosporangiaceae bacterium | reverse complement strand
ATGCCGACGCCGAGCTCGAGCCGCCCGCCGCTGACCACAGCCAGATCGGCCGCCTGCCGGGCGACGAGGGCCGCCGGGTACAGGGGCAGGATAAGGATGGCCGTGCGGAAGCGCAGCCGCTTCGTGTGCGCCGCCAGGAAGCTGAACAGGACGAATGGATCCCGGTAGGTGCTGGCGTACGTCGGGGTCGGCCGGTCAGGGTAGCGGCCGGCCGCCGCCGTCAGGATGTGGCCGGAGACGCTGACGAAGCCGACACCGGCCTCGTCGAGCGCCTGCACGGTGTCGCGGAGCTCTCCGGGGTCGGTGATCCCGGTCAGGCTGAACCCGGTGGCGAGTGCCTCGGCACCGGACGAATTGCTGCTGGTGGCCATCGTGGCTGCCTTTCTCGTGCGGTCGTGCGGTCGTGCGGTCGTGCGGTCGCGATGTCGGGGGCCGGCCGGGCGTGCGCTCACAGGAAGAGTGAGCCGCCGCCCATGCTGATGGTCTGCCCGGTGATGGTCGCCGCGTCGTCGGACACCAGCCAGGCCAGGGTGCCCGCGTAGTCGGCGGGCAGCATGCTCCGCTTGATCGCCTGCACGGCCAGCGCCCGCTGGAAGGCCTCGGCGGGCAGGTCGCGCTCAGCCGTTTCTGTCCTGGTCAGCCCGGGCGCGACCGCGTTCACGGTGACCCCGCGCTCGCTCACCTCCGCGGCCAGGGCCCGGGTGAAGCCGATCAGCGCCGACTTACTGGTGACGTATGCAACGCTGCCCGGGCCCGGCCGCGCCACCAGGTCGGAGACCACGTTGACGATACGTCCCCAGCCGCGGTCCAGCATGCCGGGCAGGAACTGCTGACTGAGCAGGAACGGGCCGCCGACGTTCACCCGCATGACGGCGGTGAACAGGGAATGCGTGAGCGCGGGGAAGCTGTCCCGGCCGAAGTGCGCGGCGTTGTTGACCAGCACGTCGGCCCGGCCGAACTCGGCAAGTACCTGCTCCGCGAAGCCGGTCGCGGCCGGCAGGTCGGCGACGTCGAGCCGGTAGGCAGCCGCCTGCCCGCCGCGAGCCTGGATCTCCGCGACGGCGTGCCCGCTGTCGCGCAGATCCCCGATCGCCACCGCGAAGCCCTGCTGCGCGAGCCGCAGCGCGAACTGCCTGCCGATGCCGCCGGCGGCGCCCGTCACCACGGCTACCCGGCCAGCTGCGGCGGTCACCAACGGCCCCGGCTCACGTCAGCTTGCCGATGACGGCCGACTCGAGCAGGTCCCAGTCGATGACGAGGCCCAGGCCGGGCTGCTGCGGCACGTGGGCGAACCCGTCGGTGTCGATCCGCGGGGCCTCGGCCAGGCCGTACCAGAACTTGTCGACGCCGGTCTGGCCCGCCTCGTTGAACGGAATCACCTCGAACCAGCTGGCGTTGCCGCACGCCGCGATGACGTGCAGCGTGGCGACGTTGTTGGCGCCGTTGTAGGCATCGTGCACCTCCAGGGGCAGGTGAAAGGCCTCGGCCAGATGGGCGATCTTCATCATGCCGGTGATACCGCCCTTCATCGCCACGTCACCCCGCAGCGCGTCGGTGGCACGCTCCGTGATCCAGTACGGGAACGCGTACAGGCCGCCAGCGGTCATCTCGGTGGCCACGATCGGGATCGTCAGCTTCTGCTTGAGCCGGGTGTAGCCGTACAGATCATCGGCCGGCAGCGGGTCCTCGATCCAGGCGTAGTCGAGGCCCTCGACGGCCCGCCCGACCACCAGGGCGTCGCCGTAGTCGTAGGCGCAGGCCGGATCCAGCATCAGAACCATCTCCTCGCCCACGGCCGAGCGGATGGCCTCGCACGCCGCGATGTCGTCCCGGATCGTGGTGTCCTCGCCGAACATCCGCCGCTGGGTCGGGGGGTGCAGCTTGTACCCTCGCCAGCCCTGAGCCTGCCAGTGCTCCGCCTCGTCGGCGAAGTCTTGCGCACGGGCGTGCTGGAAGGCGGAAAAATAGACGGGCACCTTCTCCTTGACGGTGCCCAGCATCCGGTGCACGGGAAGCCCGGCGACCTTCCCCGCGATGTCCCACAACGCGACGTCGACGCAGCCCATCGCCATCGGCGCGAGCATGCGGTTACGGCGCCACATATCGTGCCAGATGGCGCCGATATCCAGCGGATTGCGCCCGAGCAGCATCGGCTTGAGCATCCGGATGATCTGGCCAGGGGCGTCGCCCGCCGGGCCGGAGATGAACGTGTTGCCGGTGACGCCCTCGTCGGTCTCGATGGTGAGCACGTGGAAGGGCAGCTTGCCGGACGAGCTGAGGAAGCCCTTCAGGTGCCAGGGACGCTCGTGGATCAGGATCGAGACATCGGTGATGCGCATGGAACCTCCAGGCGTGTTCGGTGGTCATGTCGGGTCGGTCATCGGTACACGGGGCTGGCCCTGGCTCTGCCGGATCACGGCCGCGGGGAGCTGCGGCCCTGGATGTCGTAGACGATCTCCGGTGGCTCGTACTGTTCCCGGCGTGCCCAGTTGCCGTCGCGGCGGCAGATGTCACGGGCGTGGGTCTCCACGAACGTGCGCCACTCGGTGATCAGAAGATCCGGCTGGTAGAGCCGCGCCCTGTGAAACCAGTCTTCGCGGGAGTACACGTGGTGCGACTTCTCCCGGACGAAGCCGTCGAAGTTCAGGAAACCCTCGATGTCGGGGTCCGTCGACCACAGGCTGGGGAAGAACTCGAACATCGAGGCCCGCCAGGCCTGCTCCTCCTCGTCGCTGTCCACGACCTTGCCGTAGAGCATCGTGAACATGTGGTAGTCCTCGTTCACCGGGACGTACCACTCCCAGTAGTAGTCCCACTGGCTGCCCGGGTTGCCGTCGTGCTGCAGGATGCCCGGCAGGAAATGCGAGACGCTGCCGCCGTTGCCGGCCTGCTCGAAGATCTCGGGAGGCGCGGCCGTCCGCACCGTGACGTCCTCGACCTGGGCCTCCAGCACCTTCTTGCTCCGGCCGAGGTGCACCCGGTAGAACGGCGGGCCGCCGGGTCTGTGGATGAACTCGATTTCCTTCCGTGTCGGGAGCATCGCCAGCGGGAACGGCAGTACGTGGCGGGCGAGGGGGGCTTGCTGGTGGCCGTAGAAGTGGCTGTTGTCCACGGCGTTCTCCGCCCCCAGCCGCCAGTCCCCGGCAATCTTCACCCGCATATGCGGAATCAGCGCCACCCGCCGGCCCAGATGCACCATCTCGGTAAACCGGTCCGGCATATCCGCCTCGAAATCAGCCACCGGCTCACCCCCCACCC
>JASHQP010000478.1 GCA_030039095.1 Streptosporangiaceae bacterium | reverse complement strand
CTCCTGTCCAGCGGCACCGTCAACACCGCCGGGCAGCCAGTCAGCACCACCCCGCCTGCCTGCACCGCGCCATCGATGGGAAACCATTCGCCCGCCTTCTTCGACTGCCTGGCCAGCCACGGCATCCGGGAGGCCATCAGCTACCAGCCCGCCAGCCGCTACTGGACCCTCCAGGCGACCGAGACCGGGATCTACCTGGCCCTGGCCCTGGCCCTGGCCGGGTACTGTTTCCGCCGGCTCAACCGCCGCCTCTCCTGAACGCACCCGGCACACGCCCACCAGGGTCCACCGGCCGCATATCCGGCCTGGCAACCCCACGAGGCGAGCTATGCGGCTGTGTGGCTCAGCCAACGGCGTGCGTGAGGTCCGCACTGCGTCGGCGCTGGTCGCGGTTCGGAGTCAGCATGCGCCACGCCAGTAGCCACTTTGGGGTGCTACCTGCTGGGGATCAGCAGAACGCACGGCAGTGCGCCGATACAAAGCCCGGCAAGCAGGAACCCGGCCACTGTCGCCGCGCCCTCGCCGCCGAGGCCGGCCAGCGGGGACAGGACGGCGCCGAGCAGGAAGGGCAGCGCGCCCACCCAGGCCGACGCCGCGCCGGCGATCGCGCCTTGGTTGGCCAGGGCCACCGCGGTAGCGTTCGGCCGCATGCTGCCGAAACAGGCGACGAAGACGAAGAGGGGGGCGAGCAGGGCCGCGAGCGGCGGGTGCCCGGTGAGGGCCGCCATGAGGAACCCGGCCGCACCCGCGGCCATCGCCAGCTGCGAGAACAGGACCACCCTGGTGACCGGCACGCGCCTGACCAGCCGGGCGCCGAGCTGTGCCATCACGGTGAGCCCGATCGCGTTGACCGTGAAGAGCAGGCTGAATAGCTGCGGGGACTTGTGATAGGCGTCCTCGACGATGAACGGCAGCGAGGAGATGTAGGTGATGAGCGCGGCGTTGCTCAGGGCGATGCCGAGGGTGTACCCAACGTACTGACGGTCGCTGACCAGCGTCCTCGAGTCTGCTGTCAGCTGGCGCAGCCGGGACCGGGTGCGCCGCTCCGCAGGCAGCGTCTCGGGCAGGAACCAGGCTGCCGCGAGCAGCACCAGGCCGATTCCCGCCAGCACACCGAATACGCCGCGCCAGCTGGTGAACCGCAGAACCTGGCCTCCGATGACCGGCGCGAGTACCGGTGCGAGCCCGAAGACAAGCATCAGTGAGCCGAGCACTCTGGCAAGCTCCATGCCCTGGTACTGGTCGCGGACCATGGCGAGCGAGAGCACCACACCGCTCGCGCCTGCCATGCCCTGAAGGAACCGCAAGACGATCAGCGCGCCGATGTCCGGCGCGGCCGCGCACGCGACAGACAGCACGGTGAACGCTGCGAGGCCGGCGAGCATGGGCTTCTTGCGCCCGAGCCCGTCGCTGACCGGGCCAGCAACCAGCTGCCCGACAGCGAGCCCGGCTAGGCAGCCGGACAGTGTGAGCTGCACGAGCGGCTGCGAGGCGTGCAGACTAGCCGCGATCGTCGGCGTTGATGGCAGGTACATGTCCATCGACAGCGGCCCGAACGACGACAGCGCACCGAGCACCGCCAGCATGGTGAACCGCCGCCTGGGGATCAGAGCCGGGCCAGCCGCAAGCGCGCCCGTCCTGGCGGGCGAATCGTCGAAAGCGTCCATCGCTAACGAACTATCCCGCGGGTACGCGTAAGCCGTCCCCGGCCGGAAGGCAACCTGGGGCGCCTCTTTTTCTGCTGCCTCAGCTGAGGTATCCCTTGTTGATCCTTGTCGCCACTCAATGCGGGACCCCTCCATCAGCCCGATGCGTACCTGACCGGACTCGGGCCACCGCTGACTCACACCGTAAAGGGTTCCCCTCATTCCCCGCCAGGAGGGAACCCTTCTCCTCTGGCCAGTAAGACATCGCCGTGCGGCGACGCTCACCTCTGTGACGGGCTGCCGCGCCTGCAGCATGGCAACCCGTCAGCCAGAGGCCGAACGCAGGGAGCTTGCATGACCGCCGAGTCCACGATTACCGACCTTGTCGCCGAGATGCGCGCCGCTGCGGCCGCCGGGCCGCCGAATGATGTTATGGCTGCGTTCAGCCGGGAGCAGGCCGAACTGGCGGCCTTCGGTGCGCCCGCAGGGGTAGCCGCTGTTGGATCGGAGATCTGGGACGCCGACCTGCTTGACGTGGATGGGTCGCCGACCACGCTGTACGCCGCGACTGGCGGCGGCGCGGCCGTGCTGATCTTCTACCGTGGGATTTGGTGTCCTTACTGCAACATCGCCCTGTCTGCCTATCAGCGGCACCTGCTTCCGCGGCTCGCCGAGCGCGGCATCCGGCTGGTTGCGATCAGCCCGCAGCGCCCGGACGGATCGCTGTCCATGCAGCAGAAGCACGGCTTGTCCTTCACGGTGGTGTCCGACCCCGGCAACGTGACCGCCCGCGGGCTGGGCATCCTGACCCGCCCGTCGGATGCGGCGCGGGAGGCTCAGCTGGAGCTCGGTCTCGACCTGACCACCGTCAACGCCGACGGCACCGTCGCGCTGCCGATGCCGACAGTGGTGGTCCTCGACGCCAGCCACAAAGTACGGTGGATCGAC
>JASHQP010000477.1 GCA_030039095.1 Streptosporangiaceae bacterium | reverse complement strand
GCCAGGCGGCGCTGCGCCCCGCCCCGCCACAGATGGCAGATGGCGAGCGCGAGCGCGTCGGCGGCGTCCGCGGGCCGCGGGGGATCACTCATCGCGAGCAGGCGCGTGACCATCAGGGTCACCTGGGTCTTGTCCGCCCGGCCGCTGCCGGTGACCGCCGCCTTGACCTCGCTGGGTGTGTGCAGCGCCACCGGCAGGCCGCGCCGGGCAGCGCACACGATCGCGACAGCGCCCGCCTGGGCCGTGCCCATCACCGTCCGCACGTTGTGCTGGCTGAACACCCGCTCGACCGCGACCGCGTCCGGCTGATAATCGGTGAGCCACCGCTCGAACTGCTGCTCCAGCGCGAGCAGCCGCAGCCCGATCTCGTCGCCGGCGCTGGTACTCACGACGCCGGTGGCCACCAGCGCAAGCCTGCGGCCCGGGTCGCCCTCGATCACGCCGAGCCCGCACCGCGTGAGCCCGGGGTCCACGCCGAGCACCCGCATGCGGCTCACCATCCCGGTCCGGACGAACACCTGTTCGGACGTGACACTACCGGCTCGCCGCCCCATGCCGCCGGCATCCGGACGGCGTGTCGCCGGTCAGAAGCTGTCGAGCAGGAACGCCTTCCCGGCGAACGCCGCGTCCAGCGTCTCGTCGGCGCCGGGGTCGCCGCCCGCGGCCAGGCCTGCGTGGCGCAGCGTGGCCATGGGAACGCCCCCGTACAGCGCGGCGAAGCCGCGGGCACCCAGCCGGACCGGCTCGCCGGGCGGGACCGGGCCGCTGCTGCGCGTTAGGGCCCCTTTTCCTCCCCTGACTTCCAGCGTCCAGTCGCCCTCGTTGGCGGGGAGTTGCGCATCGTCGATGTGCAGCCGGACCGTCAGCCCGGCCGCAGCCGGGAAGCCGCGCCCGGCGACGGCCGCGGGCGCATCGACCACCCGCAGCATCCACTGCCAGCGGGATTCCAGCCCGAGGTCGGGCTCGCGCGTCAGCCAGGCGACCGGCTCGTCCGGGCTCACCACCGCGCGGACCAGCCTGGCCATGGGGGCGTGCGAGCCGACGACCGACCACAGGGCCCGGGTGGTCCGCGGCGATCCGCCGACCGCGATCCGCACCGAGATCTCGCGGTGGCCATCGTGCCAGCCGTAGGCGAGAAACCCGTCGGGTGCCAGGTAGCAGAACTGGTTCTCGTCCGACAGCCACCAGCGGCGGACCGTGGCAGCGTCGTACGTCGCCGGGCCGCAGTGCCTGGCCGACTCGTGCACGGCGCCGAGGACCGCGATCACCTCGTCGGCGTCGCCGGGGCCAGCCCGCCGCAGCCGCGGCGGGTCCTGGAGTGGCTGCGCGGGGCCGTCCGCCGGCAGCAGCGGGGTGAGCGAGCGGGCATTGATCACCGCGCGGTACAGCGCGCCCGCGAGTTCCCAGCCCAGCGACCGGTACAGCGGCGCGGTGGCCGGATACAGCACCGACAGCGGGTATCCGCGCTCGGCGATCACCCGCAGCATCTCGGTCATCAGAGCCCGCCCGGTGCCACGGCCGCGCTGCTCGGGCGCGACCTTGACCCCGCCGACGCCCGCCATCGGCAGCGCCCGGCCGTGCCACCACTGGCGCATGTCCTGGAACATCGCGACGCCGGCAGGCTGCGGCCCGTCGAGGGCCGCGAAATACCGGCCGTCCCCTGCGGCGGCCCTGGCTTCGGCGACCCAGCCGGGAGCAGCGGCCTCACTCACCGGGCCGAAGGCCCGCCGGCCCAGGTCGACGTCGACCTCGAGGTCGTCATCCGGTCCCAGCTGGCGGATCTCCAACAAGCCTTTTCATCCTCCCTGCGACTGCCTACCTACCCTGGCGTGACATCGACGGATGAAAAGGCCTGCCGATCAGTCCAGGCGCTCCATGACCTCGTCGGGGACGGAGTAGTTCGCGTAGACGTCCTGCACGTCGTCGGAGTCCTCGAGCGCCTCGATCAGCCGGAACACCCGCCGGGCCTGGTCCTCGTCCAGCGGCACCTCCACCGATGGCAGGAACGCCGCGTCGGCGGACTCGTAGTCGATCCCGGCCTCCTGCAGCGCGCTGCGCACCGCGACCAGATCGGTCGCCTCGCTGACCACCTCGAAAGAGTCGCCGAGGTCATTGACCTCCTCGGCTCCGGCGTCGAGGACCGCCAGGAGCACGTCGTCCTCGGTCACCCCGCCGTCCTTGCCGACGATCACCACGCCCTTGCGGTTGAACAGGTAGGACACCGAGCCGGGGTCCGCCATGGACCCGCCGTTGCGGGTCAGCGCGGTGCGCACGTCGGCGGCGGCCCGGTTCCGGTTGTCGGTGAGCGTCTGCACCAGCACCGCCACCCCGCCGGGGGCGTACCCCTCATAGGTGACGGTCTCGTACGTCGCGCCGCCGGCCTCGAGCCCGGCGCCGCGGCGCATCGCCCGGTCGATGTTCTCGTTCGGCACCGAGTTCTTCTTCGCCTTCTGGATGGCGTCGAACAGCGTCGGGTTCCCGGCCGGATCGCCGCCGCCGGTCCGCGCCGCCACCTCGACGTTCTTGATCAGCTTGGCGAACAGCTTGCCCCGCTTGGCGTCGACGACGGCCTTCTTGTGCTTGGTGGTTGCCCACTTCGAGTGGCCGCTCATGATCGTTCCCTTACCATCTCTACAAAAAGCTTGTGAATACGCAGGTCCGGCGTGAGCTCGGGGTGGAACGCGGTGGCGAGCGCCGGACCCTGGCGGACCGCGACGATCCTACCGGTGCGCGTCTCGGTTGCGATGATCTCGACGGCGTCGCCGGTCTGCTCCACCCACGGCGCCCGGATGAACACCGCGCGAAATTCCGGGCCGCCGAGCCCGGTCAGCGTGATGTCGCTCTCGAACGAGTCGACCTGGCGGCCGAACGCGTTCCGCCGCACCACCATGTCGATCCCGCCGAACGTCTCCTGGCCCTCGATCCCGTCCTCGACCTGGTCGGCCAGCATGATCATCCCGGCGCAGGAGCCGAACGCGGGCATGCCCGAGCCCAGCCGCTTGCGCAGCGGCTCCATCAGGTCGAAGATCACCGCGAGCTTCCAGATCGTGGTGGACTCCCCGCCCGGGATCACCAGTCCCGCCACGTCGTCGAGTTCCGCCTGCCGGCGCACGGGCACCGCCCGGGCACCCGCAGCGTCGAGAGCCTTCAGATGCTCGGCGACGTCGCCCTGCAGCGCGAGCACGCCGATGGACGGGGAGACAGGCACGGACATCACTCCGGGATTGTAGGGCGCTGGGCTGGAACCATGACCAACCGCCTTTAATCAACGCGATCATCCGTCGCGCTCTTCCCTGCGGCCTTCCGTGGGCAAACATACGGCCATGACACATGCGTGGACGCCGAGCGGGGGCCCTCCGATGATCGGAAGGCCCGGTAGCGGCCTGGTCACCCTGCTGGAAGAGACCACGTTCTGCATCAGCGACGCGTCCGGCGACATCGTGCCGGGCGGCGCCCAGGGCCTGTTCTTCCGGGACACCAGGTTCATCAGCAGGCTCGAGCTCCGGCTCGACGGGGAGCTGCCCGAGCCGGTGGCCGTCCAGCCGAACGACCCATTCCGCTGCACGTTCCTGGCCCGGAGGCCACCCGGCCCGTTCAAGGCCGACAGCACCCTGCTGATCATCCGCAGGCGCTACGTCGGCAACGGCATGCGGGACGAGATCACGCTGCGCAACCTCGGCCACGAGCCGGCCGCGGCGCACCTCACGGTGGCGGTGGAGAGCGACTTCGCCGACCTGTTCGAGGTCAAGGAGGGGCGGGACCACTATCACGACGACGACATCGACATCAGCGCCGCCGACGGGGTGCTGCAGCTGCGCTGCCGCCGTGCCGGCAACGTCGGCGTGGTGGCCATCAGCGGCACCGGCGACCCGTCCGCGGCGCCAGGCTTGCTGACCTGGCAGGCCGTGATCCAGCCGGGCACCTCGTGGGTTGCATCCATGCAGGTCACGCCCTCCCTGGATGGCACCGACGTGGTGCCGCACTACGGCGACGACGAGCCGCTGGAGAGCACGATCCCGGCCAGGAGGCTGGCCGACTGGCGCCGCCGCAGCCCGCTGCTGATCACCTCGGACGAGCGGCTCACCAACACGTTCGCGACGTCCACCGAGGACGTGGGCTCGCTGCGGATCTTCGGGCGCGGCGAGTCCGAGAAGGACGAGCACGCGGTGATCGCTGCCGGGGCGCCCTGGTTCATGACCCTGTTCGGCCGGGACTCGCTGCTGACCGCGTGGATGCTGCTGCCGCTCGACCTGTCGCTGGCCCTCGGCACGCTGCGCACGCTGGCAAGCCTGCAGGGCGAGAAGGTGAACCCGCTGACCGAGGAGGAGCCCGGCAAGATCCTGCACGAGACCCGGTCCGGCCGGGACGCCTCGCTGGCGCTCGGGGGCGGCAGCGTCTACTACGGCACCGCCGACGCGACGCCGCTGTTCGTCATGCTGCTCGGCGAGCTGGCCCGGTGGGGGCTGCCGGCCGAGGCGGCCGACGAGCTGCTGCCGCACGCCGACCGGGCGCTCGACTGGATCGTCAACCACGGCGACCGGGATGGCGACGGGTTCGTCGAGTACCAGCGGGCCACCGAGCAGGGCCTGGTCAACCAGGGCTGGAAGGATTCCTTCGACGGCATCACGTTCGCGTCGGGACAGATCGCCGAGGCGCCGATCGCGCTCGCCGAGGTCCAGGGCTACGTGTACGCCGCGTACCTGGCCAGGGCGCACTTCGCCCGGGAGCGTGGCGACGCCCGTACCGTGCGGCACTGGGCGGAGCGGGCACGCAAGCTGCGGCGGGACTTCAACCGCGCGTTCTGGCTGCCCGACCGCGGGTACTTCGCGCTCGGGCTCGATGGCGACAAGCGCCCGATCGACGCGCTCGGCTCCAACCAGGGCCACTGCCTGTGGACCGGGATCGTGGACCGCGACAAGGCGGCCTCGGTCGCCCAGCACCTCACCAGCAGGCCGATGTTCTCCGGGTTCGGCATCCGGACCCTTGCCACCGGGATGGGCGCCTACAACCCGATGAGCTACCACAACGGGTCGGTGTGGCCTCACGACAACGCGATCTGCGCGGCCGGGCTGATGCGGTACGGGTTCGTGCCGCAGGCGCAGCAGGTCGCCAGCGGGATCCTGGAGGCCGCCGACAAGTTCGGCGGCAGGCTGCCGGAGCTGTTCTGCGGGTTCGACCGCTCGGACTTCGCCGCGCCGGTGGCGTACCCGACCTCGTGCTCGCCGCAGGCGTGGGCGGCGGCGGCCCCGTTCCTGCTGCTGCGCACGCTGCTGCGGTTCGACCCCGCGGTGCCGTCCGGCAAGGTGTGGTGTGCCCCGGAGATACCCGCGCGGCTGCTGCCGCTGGAGGTGGAGGCGCTGCACATCGCCGACGGCGCGGTATCGGTCGAGATCGCGCAGGGCGGCTGGCACGTCAACGGCCTGCCCGCTGGCCTGAAGCTGATCCGGCATCCCCGCAGCCCGATGACCGCCCTGCCCCAGGCCGAGCGCCGCACCACGGCCGCCAGCAAACCCCGCACCGCAGCCGCCAGCAAACCCCGCACCACGGCCGCCAGCAACCCCCGCCCCGCAGCCGCAGGCGAGCCCGGCCTGGTGTCCGCGGCCGGCGA
>JASHQP010000476.1 GCA_030039095.1 Streptosporangiaceae bacterium | reverse complement strand
AAGGGCTTCGGGGGCGAGGGCTTCGGGGGCGAGGGTTGCCAGCGAGGGCAGGGAACAGGATGCGGCAGGCCGGGGTTGATCAGTTTCTGGAGGTGTATGCCCGTGCCGCGACCCATTCCCCGGCGGATCGCGACGATCAGCGTCCACACGTCCCCGCTCGAGCAGCCCGGCACCGGTGACGCTGGCGGCCTGAACGTCTACGTGGTCGAGGTCGCCAAGCGGCTCGCCGAGCGCGGCGTCGAGGTCGACATCTTCACCCGCGCGGTCTCCCGGGACGTGCCCCCGGTCGCCGAGCTGGCCCCCGGTGTGCTGGTGCGGCACCTGGTGGCCGGGCCGTTCGAGGACCTAGACAAGGCCGACCTGCCCGGCCAGCTCTGCCACTTCACGTTCGAGGTGCTCCGCGCCGAGGCCGCGTACGCACCCGGGCGCTACGACGTGGTGCACGGGCACTACTGGCTGTCGGGCCAGGTCGGCGCCGTGGCCAAGGAGCGCTGGGGCGTCCCGTTCGTCCAGTCGATGCACACCCTGGGACGGGTCAAGAACGCGGCGCTGGCCGCTGGTGACGCCGCCGAGCCCGAGGTCAGGCTGCGCGGCGAGGCCGAGGTGGTCGGCGCCGCCGACCGGCTGGTGGCGAACACGGACGCCGAGGCCCGCCAGCTGATCGAGCTCTACGACGCCCAGCCATCCCGGGTGCGGACCATCAACCCCGGCGTGGACCTCACGGTCTTCAGGCCCGGTTCCCAGCAGGACGCCAGGAAGCGGCTCGGGATCCCCCACGACGCCGTGCTGCTGGTGTTCGCCGGCCGGGTGCAGCCGCTCAAGGCGCCCGAGGTGGTGCTGCACTCCGCGGCGCGGATGATCTCGGGCGATCCCGGCCTGGCCGGGCGCCTGCGGGTTGCGTTCGTCGGCGGGCCGAGCGGGACCGGGCGCGCGCACCCGGACGGGCTGACCGAGCTGTCGGCCAGGCTGGGCATCTCGGCGCTGGTCCGGCTCGAGCCGCCCTGCCCGCAATCCGAGCTCGCCGACTGGTACCGCGCCGCCACCGTGGTGATGGTGCCGTCGTTCTCGGAGTCGTTCGGCCTGGTGGCCGTCGAGGCCCAGGCCTGCGGCACACCGGTGGTGGCCGCCGCCGTGGGCGGCCTGCGCACCGCGGTCGCCGACGGCGTCTCCGGCGTGCTGGTGAACACCCGCGACCCGGGCGACTACGCCCGCGCGGTCGCCGGGCTCATCGCCCAGCCCGAGACGCTGGCCAGCTTCGCCCGGCGCGCGCGGGAGCACGCGTCCCGGTTCGGCTGGAGCGTGACCGTCGACCGGCTGCTGAGCCTGTACGCGGGCGCCATGGCCGAGGCAACCCAGGCGGTGGCGTGACCCAGGACGCGGCCGCGAAGACCATCGAGGCGGCCCTCGCCGGCCTGGACCTGAGCTACGAGTCGCCGCGGGCCGGCGCGTACCTGGTGCGGCTCGAGGGCCAGCACAAGCTGGCCACGATGACCTGGCTGATCGTCGGCCCGCACAGTCTGCACGTCGAGGCGTTCTTCTGCCGCCAGCCGGACGAGAACCACGCGCAGTTCTACCGGTTCCTGCTGGAGCGCAACGGCCGGATGTACGGCGTGCACTTCGCGCTCGACAAGACCGGCGACGTGTACCTGGTCGGCCGGGCGGCGCTGGCCTCGGTCAGCGCCGACGAGATCGACCGGCTGCTCGGCTGCGTGCTCAGCTATTCCGACGACAACTTCGACCAGGCGCTCATGATCGGCTTCACGTCCTCGATCCGCCGCGAGTGGGCGTGGCGGCGCAAGCGCGGCGAGAGCACCGCCAACCTGCACGCGTTCGCCAGGCTCGCCGACGATTCGCCGGACTGACCTCGGCGGCCCGTTCAGGGTGGCTGTGAGACCGGGCCTGGTACGCGCCGGCAGGCGGCAGGGCAGTGATCCGGGCTGCCGCAGCCGGCCGAGTGCCTCAGTTTCGGCCGGTTACGGATATATGTGACCATGAGATATGCATTGATCGAAACATGTCGAATCGCCGTTTAAAGCCTGGCGAATTTAGCTACTCAGTACTGTGAACTATGGCATAATTCTGCCCCATAGCGGGCTCGATCCGGGCCCGACGGGCGCTGGGGGGCGCCATGGTCGAAATTAAGTGGCGCTGGTGGGTCTGGCTGTTAGTCGCCATGCTCATCTTCATCACGGTTAAGTCTCCGTCGACGACCGAAGCCATTTTCGGTGGCTTGGTGCATGCGTTTGCCGACGTCGGCAACGCAATCGTGCGCATGGTCGGCGACGTGCGCTCGTCCCACTGAGCCGGACCGCACCGGGCGCCGCCTCCCCACACAGCACCTCGAGCGGCCGGGCATGGAAAGCGGCCGTGCGCCAGAGGTGGTACAACCATGCCCGCGGGCGGGTACAAAGTAGAGACCGGGCCATGACCGAGACGCGTTCAGTGAACCTGAACCTAGCTTGTAGCCGTTCCGAAGCTATGGTCGGCATGCTGGTTGCCTGGGCACGCAGGAGAGGATCGCGCTATGCGCCGGGACGACGTGCGCTTCGCCGCGGCAGCACGCGACGACGGGATACACAAGATCAGCAAGTTCACCTGGCGCGCTGGCGCCGCCGGAGTCGTGTGCTCGGCGCTGATTGCGCTGGCGTTCGGGCATCATGTGGCGACGACCCCGCCGAGCACGGGCGGCAACGGCGCGTCGCAATCGCACCAGCCGGCCTCGGGCAACAATGGCGGCGGCACCAATCAGGGCAGCTCGAACCGGGGCAGCTCCAATCAGGGCAGCGGCGGAATCTCGGTCCCCGCGCAGCCTCCGGCTCCCGCCCAGGGTGGCGGCCAGGTCACGTCTGGAGCGACGTGACCACTCTGGCCGTCGGCACCGACACCTTCAGCGTTTTCGGCACCACGGCGACCTTGCTGGTCAGCGACGCCGGCCGTCTGGACGACGCGCGCGCGATCGCCGACACCCAGCTGGCGGCCGTCGATCTGGCGTGCAGCCGGTTCCGGCCCGACTCCGAGCTGTCCCGGCTGAACGCGTCCGGCGGCGCGGTGATCCCGGTCAGCACGCTGTTCGCCGAGCTCGTCGAGGCGGCGCTGCGCGCGGCCCGGCTGACCGGCGGCGACGTGGATCCCACCTGCGGGCAGGCGCTCGAGGAGATCGGCTACGACCGCGACTTCGCGGTGCTCCAGGCGGCGGGCGCGCGGTCGCTCCGGTCCGGGCCCGCGCCGCAGAGCGTGCCCGGCTGGCGCTGCGTGCTGCTCGACCGCAAGCGCGGGCTGGTGCAGCTCACCAGCGGGGCCCAGCTCGACCTGGGGGCGACGGCCAAGGCGTGGGCGGCGGACCGGTGCGCCAGCCTGATCGCCGCCAAGACCGACGTCGGCGTGCTGGTCAGCCTCGGCGGGGACATCGCCGTGGCCGGGGCGCCGCCAGCCGGTGAAGGGGGACGGGGAGGCGGGTGGGAGGTGCGGGTCACCGACGACCACGCCGCCGGGCCGGACGCACCGGGACAGACGGTGACGATCCGTTCCGGCGGGCTCGCCACGTCCAGCACCACGGTGCGCACCTGGGCCGTCGGAGGCGAGCGCGTCCACCACATCATCGACCCGGCCACCGGACGGTCCGCCGCCTCCTGCTGGCGGACGGTCAGCGTGGCGGCGGGCAGCTGCGCCGACGCCAACACCGCGAGCACCGCGGCGATCATCCGCAGCGAGGCAGCGCTGCCCTGGCTGCAGGACTCCTGCCTGCCCAGCCGGCTGGTGCGGCAGGACGGAACCGTCGAGACGACCGCCGGCTGGCCGAGCGACCCCGGCCCGGCCTGATGTCCGCGGTGGCCGCCCGCGGCGCTATGGCTGGGGCCGGCGCCGTGCCCCATGGCCTGCCGCCGGCCGCGATCGTCGTCACGTCGTCGACGCCGTTGTGGTACCTGACCAGGGCCACCGGGCTGGTCGCGCTCGTCCTGCTGACCCTGAGCATGGCGTTCGGGCTGCTGTCCTCGGTGCGGTACCAGCGGCCTGCGCTGCCCCGGTTCGTCACGATCGGGCTGCACCGGAGCATGTCGCTGCTGGCGCTGGCGTTCACCCTGATTCACATCGTGACCACGCTGGCCGACAGCTTCGTCCCGATCCACGTGCAGGACGTGGTGATCCCGTTCGTCTCCGCCTACCGGCCGGTGTGGCTGGGCCTCGGCGCGATCGCGTTCGACCTGATGCTGGCGCTGACCGTGACCAGCCTGCTGCGGAACCGGATGAGCTACCGGTCCTGGCGGCTGGTGCACTGGACGTCGTACCTGTGCTGGCCGATCGCCGTGGTGCACGGCCTCGGCACCGGCACGGACACCCCGGTTCACTGGGTGCTCGGGCTGACGATCGCCTGTGTCGCGGTGATCGCGGTCCTGACCGGATGGCGCCTCGCCTACGGCTGGCCGTCGCACGCGGGCGCGCGGCTGGCGGGCGCGCTCGCGCTGGTCCTGACGCTCATCGCCGGCGCCGCGTGGCTGACCGCCGGGCCGCTGCAGCCCGGCTGGGCACGGC
>JASHQP010000041.1 GCA_030039095.1 Streptosporangiaceae bacterium | reverse complement strand
CCTGGCCGCCGCCACCCGCTCGCGCGCGACCTGTGACAGGTGCTCGGGCGTGAACCCGAAGTTCGTGAGCAACTGCTTCAGCGGCGCCGACGCGCCGGACGTGTGCATTCCGATCACGGCGCCGCCGTCGCCAACGGACAGCGCGTCGAGATCGGTCGTGCTCAAGCAGGCCTCCGGGAAAGGAACTCAGGGCGACGGCTGTCTCGCGCCGTCCTGCTGATCTGGCTGATCTTGCTGGCTGTCGTATTCCGGGCCGAGGACCTCGGCGCCGCCGCGTGATGCCACCATCCCGCTCTTGTCGTGGCTGCCGATCTCGGCAGGCATGCTCATCCGCTTGTCGGTGACATGATCCCAGAGTTCCAGGCGCGCATTCAGCGGCTGCTCGATCTTATCGAGGTAGTAGCCCGGGATCTCGTAGACCAGGTGCCCGCTGACCGTTCCTCCCGGAGCCAGTGCAAATGGCATCCCGATCGCGGTCAGGCCGAGCGAGGGCGGCAGCGGCCAGTCCGGTGGCGGGCAGACAGCTTCGCCGACACGCCCCCAGGATCCCGGTACCAGCTTGACGTAGAGCAGCACGGTCAGGCTCGCGTTCTGGCCGGCGGCCGTGCTCGTGAAGCGCGCGTTGAACGAGCGCAGGGTCGCGGGCACGGACAGGCCGGACTCCGACTCGCGCTGGGTGTCTAGCGAGCCGGTCCCGTAGATCTCGACCTCGACACCCGGGAACGCGGCCCTGGCGACCGGCGGGAATGGCCAGCCCCTGATGGCGCCGAAGAAGCTGGCGTAGGCGGCCATGAAGCAGATGAGCGCGCCCAGCATCCACCCATTGAGGAAAAGGGAGTAATCCGCCTGCTCGAGAAAATACGCGACGGCGACGACGACCAGAAATGCGAACAGCGTCAGGAACAGGGCGCCGAGCCAGAGCCAGACGTCACGGTAGGATCGCACGGCCCGGAGTCTACGCTGATCGGGGCAAACAGCATCCCTCGGTGCCGGAGCTCGAATGCCTGAACCCATGGACTGGCAGGACGTCGCCGACCTCCCGTTCGCGGAGGTCCTGACGCCCCACCACGGCGGCCTGACGGCCGGAGCTGACTATGACTGCGTGCGCTTCGACCAGCTCAGCTTCGGCGAGCCGCAGGCGGCGAGCAGCCAGTTCATCGAGTGCGCGTTCACCGGTGTGACCTTCCAGGGCGGGCGGCTGCCGAAGACCCGGCTGCGTGACGTGCTGATGCGCGACGTGCGGCTGATCGCAACCGGCCTGGGCGAGTCGCACTGGACCGACGTAACGGTCGCCGAGAGCGTCGCCGCCGGCGCCGAGGTGTTCGGCGCCGAACTGCGGCGGGTCACGTTCCGCGGCTGCAAGCTGGACTCGGTGAACTTCCGTGGCGCCGCACTCACCGAGGTCACGTTCGCCGGGTGCGAGCTGCGCGACGTTGACTTCGCCGGCGCGACGCTGACCCGGGCGGCGTTCCCCGGGTCACGGCTGGCCAGAACCGACTTCACGAACGTGACCATGGACAAGACGGACCTGCGCGGCGCCGAGCTCGGCGTCATCATCGGCCCGGACTCGCTGCGCGGCGCGACGGTCAGCACCGGTCAGCTCGTCTACCTGGCCCCGGTGCTCGCCGAGACCATGGGCATCACCGTTTCAGACGACTAGGCGACCGGGCCCGGTCCTGGCATTCCGCCGCAAAAGTCCGACACTGGACGCATGCGCTATCTGACCGGTGACACCGCGAAGAAGATTTCCAAGATCGGCCTGGGCACGTGGCAGTTCGGCTCCCGGGAGTGGGGTTACGGAGATGCCTACGCCCAGCGGGACGCGCGCGCGATCACCCGCCGCGCGATCGAGCTCGGCGTCACGCTTTTCGACACCGCCGAGATCTACGGATTCGGGCGCAGCGAGCGGATCCTCGGCGAGGCCCTCGGCGAGGACGCCGCGTCGGTCTTCGTCGCGACGAAGATCCTCCCGGTGCTCCCGGTCGCGCCGGTGGTGGAGCAGCGCGGCGTGGCCAGCGCGAACCGGCTCGGCGTCCGCCGGCTCGACCTGTACCAGGTGCACCAGCCCAACCCCGTGATCCGCGACGGCACGATCATGCGCGGCATGCGCGCGCTGCAGCGGGTCGGGCTGGTCGGCGAGGCCGGGGTCAGCAACTACTCGCTCGACCGGTGGCGCGCGGCCGAGGCGGCTCTGGGCAGCCGGGTGCTCAGCAACCAGGTCCGCTACAGCCTCGTCGCCCGATCACCAGAACGCGACCTGATCCCGTTCGCGCAGGCGCAGGACCACGTGGTGATCGCCTACAGCCCGCTGGCACAGGGCCTGCTGTCCGGCAGGTACACCCCGGACAAGCGCCCGGCGAACCGGCTCCGGGCGGCCAGCCCGCTGTTCCTTCCCGACAACCTCGAGCGCGCCGGCGAGCTGATCTCCTCGCTGCGGGAGGTCGCGGACGCGCACGCGATCACCCCGGCTCAGGCGGCGCTCGCCTGGGCGATCCGCAGCCCGGCGGTGGTTGCCATCCCGGGCGCCTCCAGCGTCGAACAGCTTGAACGGAATGCCGCTGCAGCCGACGTCGACCTGACCGACGATGAGTGCCGTGCGCTGAGCGCTGCGTCGGACCGGTTCCGCCCCGTTGCCGGGCCAGCCGCGCTTCGCGGCGTCGTCCGGGCCAGGCTCCGGCGCTGACCGGGACGAAGCGGCGCATAACATGCGGGACGTGGGGGATCTGGAGGGGCATCCGGACAGGGAGCGGTGGAACGCCAGGTACGAGCGCTGGGACCGGGCATCGTTCGGGCCGCATCCGCTGGCGGTGCGGGCGCTGTCGCTTGGGCTGCCCGACGGGCCGGTCGCTGATCTTGCCTGCGGGCACGGCGGGAGTGCCCTGCTCGCCGCCGGGGCCGGCCGCCGGGTCACCGCCGTGGACATCTCCGACGTGGCGCTCGGGCTGCTGGCCGGGGAGGCAATCCGGCTCGGCCTCGGCGACCTGATTACCCCCGTCCAGGCGGACCTGGCGCAATGGTGCCCGGAACCGGCTGGTTACGCGCTCGTGCTGTGCACCGGCTTCTGGGACCGGGCCGTGTTCGCCGCCGCGGCTGGTGCGGTCCGGCCGGGCGGTGCCCTCGGCTGGGAGGCGTTCACCGCGGATGCCCGGCGGGCCCGGACCGACCTGCCCGCCGCCTGGTGCCTGGAGCCGGGCGAGCCCGCGTCGCTGCTGCCCGCGGGATTTGAGATTCTCGACGATCGTGACCTGCCGGGGAGCGCGAAAAGGGCCCTGCTGGTCCGGCGGGAGGGCTGAGGGAGCGAGATACTGGCCTGCATGGCTGACAACAACGGACAAGAACTGGGTCTCTACCAGGCGCTGAAGGCGGTCGACGAGGTGGCCGCCGCCCTTCAGGCGCACCTCGTCGAGGAGCACGGGGCAGATCTGGAACGCTCAGCCGCGCAGGGACCGGCGACGGACTCGCTCACGCTGCTCCGGCAGGCGCGCGAGCGCCTCGGCGAGGGGCTGCGGGCCGTCGACTCCAGCCGCATCGGTGAGTCCGACGACATTTCGCTGCGCAACAACTAGTCAGCGGCTGGCGAAGCGGTCGGTCGCCGCGATCAGGACGTCGTCCATGTCGGTGCCGCCCATGTGGCCGCCGCCGACGAGGTGGAGTTCGGCGTCCGGCCAGGCCTGGGCCAGTTCCCAAGCGGTGTCCGGCGGGCCGCCGAGGTCGAGGCGGCCGTGCGCGAGAACCCCGGGGATCCCGGAGAGCCGGCCGGCGTGGCGTAGCAGCCCGTTGTCCTCGATCCACGCGTGGTGATGAAAGTAGTGGGTCACGATCCTCGCGTAGGCCATGCGGAACCGCGGGTCGGTGTACCGCGGATGCGGCCGCCAGCCCTCCTCGAGCGAGACCGGCGTGTCCTCCCACGCGCACCAGTCCCGCGCGGCCTGCTCCGCCACCGCGGGGTCGGGGTCGCCGAGCAGGCGGTAGTACGCGGCGACCAGGTCTTCCCCCGCGGCGGCACCAGCCGCGGCGCGGAACCTGGCCCATTCCTCGGGGAAGAACCGGCCGACGTCGTGGTAGAGCCAGTGGATGTCAGCCGGGCGGGTCATCGTGACCGAGTGCAGCACGATCTCGCTCACCCGCTGCGGGTGCTGTTCGGCGTAGGCGAGCGCGAGCGTGGATCCCCACGAGATGCCCCAGACAAGCCAGCTGCCCACGCCGAGGAACTCGCGCAGCGCCTCGATGTCGGCGATCAGGTGCCAGGTCGTGTTCGCCTCCAGGCTGACCGCGCGGTCGCTGGCGTGCGGCACGCTGCGGCCGGCGCCACGCTGGTCGAACAGCACGATCCGGTACGCGGCCGGGTCGAAGTAGCGGCGGAAGCCCGGGCTGCACCCGGAGCCGGGACCGCCGTGCAGCACGACGGCGGGCTTGCCGTCTGGGTTCCCGCAGGCTTCCCAGTACAGCGACTGGCCGTCGCCGACGTCGAGCATCCCGTGGTCGTGCGGCTCGATCCGGGGATAGAGGCCGGTCATCGCGGCACCTCCGGCGTGGCGTAGACGCGGACGTAGTCGACCAGCAGCCGCTGCGGAAACCGGACCGACGGCCCGGGGGTCACCGAGGGGTCCCCGCCCACGGCGACGTTGAGCAGCAGGAAGAAGTCGTGATCGAACACCCACGGCTGGCCTTGGAGGTCGGCCGGCGTGACCGTGGCGTAGTGCCGGTCGTCCAGGTACCAGCGGATCCGGCCCGGCTCCCAGACCACCGAGTACACGTGGAATTCGCGGGCCAGGCTCGTCAGGGTCCGGTGTGAGTTGGCGACGGCGCTGCCGATGTACCCGGGGCCGTGCGCCGCTCCGTGCACGATCCGGGGATCCGTGCCGAAGTTCTCCATGACGTCGATCTCGCCGCACCCCGGCCACCCGACACCGTCGAAGTCCTGGCCCATCATCCAGAACGCCGGCCACATACCGCGGCCCTCCGGGATCTGCATCCGCGCCTGCACGACGCCGTAGCGCACCGCCCGCCGGTCCTTGCTGGTCATTCGCGCCGACGTGTACTCGCAGCCGTCCTGGTGGGCCCGGTCCTGAGGCTGCGCGCGGTCGACGGTGATGACGAGGTGGCCGGCCCCGTTGAGCGAGGCGTTCTGCGCCCCCGCTGTGTAGTACTGCAGTTCCCGGTTGCCCCAGCCGTGCCCGCCGGTCTGCAGCTGCCACAAGTCGGGAGACGGCGGGGATCCCGCTGGCCCGTCGAACTCGTCCGACCACGCGAGGACGCACCCCGGCAACTCCTTGAGGACGCGATCGGCTCGGTCACGCACGCCGCCGACGTTACCGCCCGCTGCCGCGGCGGGAGGGGTGTGTGGGAAGGCACGCCCGCTGCCGCGGCAGGAGGGGTGTGTGGGAAGGCACGCCCGCTGCAGCGGCGGGAGGGGTGTGTGGGGAGGCCGGGCGGGTGCGCGGTGAGGACGGGGCTGGCCAGGGCCGGTGCGCGGCGCGCGGCGATGTTTCGGTTACGATGGGCTTGTCATGCGGCGCTACGTACTCATCCTTAGCAGCCGTAGCGGGACCTGATCAACGGCAGGCCAGCACCCCGCTACGGGATGAGGCGCTGGCCATGAGCCGTAGCCGTACCAGGCAGTCCGCC
This sequence comes from Streptosporangiaceae bacterium, assembly GCA_030039095.1. Next base: position 272 of record JASHQP010000041.1, on the reverse strand, counting down.
CGCTGACCTCCTTGATCGCCGATCGTTGCGCCGCGCCAGCGGCGGCACCGTCCCGCGACATTTGGCCCGCTGCCGGGACCTGGCTGGCCGCATCGGCTCCGCCCAGGGCAGGGCTGCCGGCCACCGAGAAACCTCACGATCTTGATCCAGGAGATGTGCCATGTCCGACAGCAATCCACGCAATGAGCCAGCGGACAGCGCCGACGACGCCCAGCGCGCGCTGCAGGCGGTCCAGGTCGCCCTGGACCGGCGGGACAACGGCGGCAGAGCCG
>JASHQP010000475.1 GCA_030039095.1 Streptosporangiaceae bacterium | reverse complement strand
CCAGGCAGGCCCATCTCGCCGGCGAGAACGCCTTCACCTTCGGGATCCTCTACGAGCAGGACGCCTGCGACGCGAAGGATCTCGAAGCGCAGGCCCGCCGGGCCTGGAAGCGGGCCGCCAGGCGCAAGTACAGCGCGTGGCTGCACTAGCCGAGTCTCGCAGATCTTTGACATGCGCCATAGTGTCGCCGGCCCGTAGCTGTCGCTCTAGCAGCAGCAACGGGCCGGCGACCCTACTGCGCCCCGCCGGGCCCAGCGGCAGGACGCCCGGAATACCTAATATGCCGGTTTTTAATGGGCCAGCTTCACTGATTCTGGTCAGCGAGCGAGTTTCGGCTTGACGCATACGGCCTTTTGGTGCGCCCGTATCTACCTCGACGACGCCACAGGCCGGCCAGGCCGGCGACCACGCCGCCGGTGCCAACCGCGACCGCGATCCACAGGGCCAGGCTTGCCGTGCCCAGGCTCACGTGCGTTGGCGGCAGGTCCCACGGCGGGCCCCAGGCCGGCAGCACGATCGGCGGGTGCTGCCAGGCGTCCCGCAGCAGCGACAGGACGATCATGATCAGGATCGAGGAGCCGGTCCCCGCGATCGCCAGCCAGGTCAAGACGCGCGCCCGCGCGCCGTCGTGCATCGGCGATCCTTCCCCGGCCCCCGCCCCCGGCGTGTTCATATCCATACAGATGCGCGGGGACCGCATTTTGTTGCAATCCAGCAGGAAACGATCTTCAGATGCTCCAGAGGGCTTGGGTGGGAGACAGGCGGGCGGCCCGGATGGCCGGGAGCAGGCCGGCGAGGGCGCCGATGAGGAGGGCGGCGGCCAGCCCGCCGGCCCAAGCGTCGGTGGGGATGACCGTGGCCCATCCTTTGCCGTGGGCGTAGATCCCCGTGGCGGCGGCGCCGGTGACGATCCCGGCCACGCCGCCGAGCAGGGCCAGCGCGATGGCCTCGGTGAGGAACTGGATCCTGATGTGCCCGCGGGTGGCGCCGAGGGCGCGGCGCAGGCCTATCTCGGAGCGTCGTTCCAGGACGGAGATGACCATGATGTTGGCGACGCCGATGGCGCCGACGAGCAAGGCGACCGCGCCCAGGCCGAGGAACAGCGTGTTGAACGCCGATTTGGCGTCGGCCTGTGCGACCAGGGCGTCCGATGGCTGGGAGACGTCCACGCTGCCGGGGTCTTCGGGGCTGGCCTGGTTGGCGAGGAGGTTGTAGACCGCGTTCACCCGGTTGTCGGCGGCCTTGAGGTAGATGGTGGTGGGGTGGCCGTCGAAGCTGAGGTAGTTCTCGGCGAAGGGGTAGCCGACCAGGACGGAGGAGTCGACGTCGGGAGACAGGATGTCGGGGGACAGGATGCCGGCGACGTACAGCCACATGCCGCCGTTGCTGTTGGCGCCGGTGCCGGTGATCCAGACGCGTTCCCCAGGGAACACCTTGTCGATGCCCAGGAGCTGGGCGGCGGCGGCGCCGAGGACGCACACCGGTTCGCGGACGGTGGCCGCGTTGAGGTATTCGCCTTGGGCCGGGCTGGTGCCCGCGGTGACGGGCAGGCCGAGGGTGGCCGCGTCGACGGTGAGCGCGTTGGTATTGACCGAGGGGATAAGGGGCGAGCGGTAGACGTTCGCGTTGGTTGAGCCGGTGCTCTGCACCTGGTAGACGCCGGTCAGGCGGGAGATCATCGCGGATGCGGCGAGGGGCAGCTCGGCGTTCTGGCCGGAGATGCTCTGCCCGGGCTGGACGGTGAGCAAGTTGGTGCCCAGCGCGGCGATTTCGGCGTTGAGCCCGGCGGCCGAGGACGATGACAGGCCGAGGACGGCGACGATGGCGGCGACGCCGATCGCGATGCCGAGCGCGGACAGCGCGGCGCGCGGCTTGCGTGTGCGCAAGCCGACGACGGCCAGCCGGCCCAGGTCGGTCAGCCGCAGCCGGGCCACCGTGGGTGCCGGGCGGCTGGGTGCGTTCGCGTCGAAGATGGTCACGGTCATCGGGGTCCTCTTTCTGGCGGGCCGGTCCAGCCGGCTATGCGCTCGCCAGCAGCGCCGGGCCAGGGGGCGGGGGTGTCGGTGTCGGAGATGATCTGGCCATCGAGCATCCGTACCTGGCGGCGCATCCGCGCTGCCACGTCCTCGTCGAGGGTGACGACGACGATCGTGGTCCCGACCGCGGCGTTCAGCTGGCCGAGCAGATCCAGGATGGCGGCGCCGGTGGCCTGGTCCAGGTTGCCGGTGGGCTCGTCGGCCAGCACGATCGCCGGCTCGCCGACAATCGCCCGGGCGATCGCGACCCGCTGCCGCTCGCCGCCGGATAGCTGGGTGGGCTTGGCACCGAGTTTGTGGCCCAGGCCGACGCACTGCAGGGCTTGGGCGGCCTGATCGCGGCGCTGGGCCTGGGGGGCGCCGGCGTACAGCAGCCCGTCGGCGACGTTGTCGATGACCAGCTGATGTTCGGCGAGGAAGAACTGCTGAAACACGAACCCGATGCTGGCGGCGCGCAGCCCGGCGAGCTGCCGGTCGGCCAGCGCGGGGACGTCAAGCCCGGTGACCCGCACGATTCCGGCTGTGGGCAGGTCCAGGGTGCCGGCCAGGTGCAGCAGCGTGGTCTTGCCCGACCCCGACGGCCCGAGCACCGCGACCAGTTCCCCGGCCGCGATCGACAGGCTCACGCCGCGGAGCGCGGGCACTGGTGGCTTGCCCGGATAGACCTTGGTCACGGTCACCAGCTCCAGCACGGGTTGGGGCGTGCCGGCCGGGGCCACGCGCGCGGCCGGCCGGCCCGTCGTTGCGTAGGCGCTCATATGCCCGGCACCACCACGTGCTGGCCCGGCGTCAGGTTGCCGGTCACCTGGACGGTTCCGGCGGCGTCGTCAAAAAGGCCCGGGGTCACCTTGACCAGGTGATGCCCGCCCGGGCCGGCGACCTCGACCGCGTAGCCCCCGCCGGGCTGGGCCAGCAGCGCGTCGACCGGCACGATCAGCACGTTGCTGACGCCGCCGGTGGTGATCGTGACCTGCACCGGGACCTGGTTCAGGCTTCCGGCCGCCTTTGGGTTGGCCAGCGACACCACCACCGTGATCGTCGCCGCGGCTGACCCGCTGTTCCCGGGGCTCGAGCCGTTATTCGACGAATACGACGAAGACGATGAAGAACTGGATGACGAGGACGCGGTGCCGATCGAGGAGATCACTCCGGGCGTGACCGACCCGTCGGGCAAGGTGACCGACACCTTGTTGCCCACCGCGACCTCGGTCTGCAGCGAGGCGTCCAGGTCGATCGTGACCACCGGGGTCAGCGAGCTGCCGGTCAGCACCGTGGCCCCGGCGGTGGCGGCGGCGCCGGGCACGGCGCCGGTGCCCAGGCTGGTCACCTGGATCGCGCCGGGCAGGAACACCGCCTGGCCCAGCGGCAGGGTTCCGGTCTGCGTCAGCCCGAGGTGGGCTTGCAGCAGCTCTAGTGCGAACGCGGTCTCGCCGCTGAAGTAGTCCCATCCCGGCCGGGGGCCCAGCGCGGCGGCGGTGGCGTAGCCGAGCGTGACCAGGTCGGTGTTCAGCTCGGTGACATCCGCGCCGGTCATGCCCTCGGACAGGTCACGGTAGGCGGGCACGCCTCCGTACAGCAGCACCACCGGCGTCCCGGAGACCTGGTAGATCGCCTGGCCCTGGCGGATCGTCTGCCCCGCCGACGGCAGCCAGGTAAACGTGCCCCCACCGGAACCCGACGATGCAGACCCGCCCGAGCCCGACGACCCCGGAAGCACAACCGTGTACACCCCGGCGTCACCGAGCGTCCCCGTCTCCTGCGTCTGCTCGGTCAGTGATCCCCGCGTCACCGCCTTGGTGCTGGTGGCGTACCCGTTGCTGGTCACGGCCGACGTCGTTGAGCTGAACACGCCTGCCGCATCGGCGCCGCCGAGAACGGCCGCGACCACCACCACGACCGCCAGGCCCGGGATCCAGCCGCGCCGCCGCCGCCGGTACCCGGTCATTGCCAGGCCACCCGCCGCGTGCTCGCCCCGCCGGGCCGGCAGGGCCTGTGCTGCAGACGGGTTCGCCCCGCCGGGTGCCGCCTGCTCACCCGCCACGGGCTCGCCCGCCCTGCTCACGTGCATCGGTACTGCTCATCGCCTATCACCCTTCATAGGGCCGGCCGGGTCCGGCCAGCTCATTCGTTGTCAACCGCCGGGTGGCGCGAAAACGCCGCAGGTCTTCGCCGCCGCCTGGAACTGCGCCGACTTCGTGTCGAAGCCCGTCGGTGCGACCGCCCCGGTGGCGGCCGCTGCTGTCGTTCACTTGATCGTCCTGTCGTCTGGGTCTGAAGGTCCCGGCGCCACAATGCTCGTGTCCGGGCGTCAGACCGCCGCGCGGGTTGCGTGTGAGTTCGGTGTGAAGCGAGCCGGGTGCGCCGCCGAGCTGCTGGAGTCCGGCCAGCAGCAGGAGCGCATGCTGGAGGCGCTGCTCACGCTCGCGACCAGCGAGGCCGGGGTCGGCCGGTGCGAGCCCGCCGACCTGGCCAAGGTGGCCAGGGGCTGCCTGGCGTCCGCCGCCGCGGAGGCCGCGCGGCGCGGGCTGGACGTGGCGACGTCGCTCGGTGCCGCTGCCCGGCGACCCCGACCTGATCACTCGGCTGGTGGCGAACCTGGTGGACAACGCCGTGCGGCACAACGTTCCCGGCGGCACGGTCGAGGCCGCCGTTCCAGCGCTTGGCCACCGCCCGGAGCAGCGACGGCGACGGCCACGGCCTGGCGATCGCCCGCTCCATCGCCACCGCGCACGGCGGCACCCTCACGGCCCGGGCCCGGCCCGGCGGCGGCATGCACCTCCAGGTCAGGATCCCGGCGGACGGAGTTCCGGCCGCTCAGCGGGAGCCGAGCACCGCCGAGGCCGCTGCGCCGTGTTCCGCCGCTGACGCCGCCGAGGTTATGGGATTGTAATGGTATCGTTTTCCCATGGAGGCAATCATCGACCAGGCAGGCCGGGTGGTGCTGCCCAAGCCCATCCGTGATGCGCTCGGTTTGCTCCCGGGCACGAGGGTCGACATCTCGACGTACGGTGCCGGGGCGCAGATTCTGCCCACTGGCCGCACGGCACGCCTGGTCGAGGAGGACGGGGTGCTCGTCGCGGCCGGCGATACCCCGGTCGATGATGACGTGGTCTTCGCGCTTATCGACGCTGGCCGAAAGTGACGGTTGCCCTCGACACCAGCGTCGCCGTTCCGCTGCTCGTCCGGTCACATCACGATCACGCGGCCGTGGTGCGGTGGTGGAACGGGCAGGACGTGGCGCTGGCCGGCCACGCTCTGGCCGAGACCTACTCCGTCCTCACCAGGCTGCCCGGCGATGCGCGGCTCGCGCCCGCGGACGCCGCACGGCTGCTGGCCGCCCGGTTTCCTAAGCCGCTGGTGCTGAGCAGTTCGCGCAGCCGCAAACTGCCGCACACGCTGGCTCGCCTTGGCATCGCCGGCGGTGCCGTTTACGACGCGCTCGTTGCCCTGGCCGCCGAGGAGCATGGCGCGGCCCTGGCGACCCGCGACGCGCGGGCGCGTGGTACCTACGACGCCGTGGGCGTCACGGTGATCGTCGTAGCCTGACCGGACCCGTGCGGGGCCGGGCTGCGGGCCGAGATGGCGGTGCCTCACCCGGCCGCGGACCCGGGCCCGGTGCCGGGCGACGGGGGCACGAACCCCGGCGCGAAGTTCGGCGGAATGGGGCCGCCCACCCGCTTTCCCGAGCATGTGTCGTATGCGGCCTCGTAGGACGGCGCGCCGGTGTCGACGCGGCCGCTCTGGATGGCCGACTGTACCGGCTGCCAGTTGACGCCGGACGCTTGCGTGGACCCGTCGGGGTCGGGGAAGTCTTCGATTCCGTGCGCCCGCATGCAGTGCGCGGCCTTTACCGCGTTCCTGAGGTTCTGCTGCTGCATGTCCTGCAACTGCGTCACGCTCAGCCCGGTGCCCTCGTTCGGCAGCAGCGAATCGCAGTCCGCGAAGGCGTTGCGAGCGTGGGGATTGCCCTGGGTGATCGACTCGATCTGGGAGTTATTGAAGTTCCCCTGCCCGTCGGGGGCAGGAAACTGGGGCACGCCGTGCGATCGCATGCACTTGGCGAACGCGACCGACTGGGTGTACGTCCCGCCAAGGAACGCGTCGGCGCCTGCCGTGCTCGCGCCTCCGCACGCCGACGCCAGCAGGGCGGCGCCCGCCGTCGCGGCCAGAAGGCCCGCCCGGCGCTGCCGCCGTCGTTCTCGTGAACCTGTCACTTGTGGTTCCATCGCGCTATCCCCCTCCGCAGGTCTTCTCCGCGGCCTGGAACTGCGGGGAGCTGATTTCGATGCCGGAGGGCAGCGGCTTCTCCTCGACGCCGCCGTCCGGCGCGCGCTCGGGATCGGGGTAGTCGGGGAAGCCGTGCGCCCGCATGCACTCGGCGGACTTCACCAGGCTGTTGAGCTCCTTCTGGCTAACGGGCTGGCCGCCGCCGCCGGGCAGCAGGTGCTTGCACGCCTTCATCGCGGAGGCGAACTGGGCAGTCTGGGGATCAATGCCGGTGACCTGATACCCCATGATCGACAGGACCGTGGCCGAGGGGTTCGAGTTGCTCTGCCGGCTGGTCAAGTAGAAGCTTGGCTCGCCGTGGCTGCGCATGCAGCTTGCGAACAGGTCCATCTGCTGGACGCTGTCCGGGCCGGGGGTTGCCGGGCCCGACGGGCGTGATCCGCCGCCGCTGCACGCCGCCGCGAGGAGGGCGGTCGCGGTGGCCGCGACGGCGGCCTGGCGCAGGCCGCAACCGCAACGGCGGATCCTGGCACTGTCCTGTTTCACCCGGTCGTCCTTATCCTTGGGCCGAAGGTCCCGGCGGCACCATGTTCCTGGCCGGACGTCAGATCGCCGCGCGCGTTGCGTGTGAGTTCGGTGTGAGGTACCGGGAGCGACCGGCGTCGGCCGCGGGCTCACATCAAACTCAAATTCAGATCACACAGGGGATTAGCGGTGAGGTGATCCGATGGCAGCCGGGATAGGGAGTGTGCTGATGAGCGAGCCGGCGGCTGACCTGCCTGCCGATCACGGCGGGCTGCTGGTCGTTGACGACGAGCCGTTCCTGCGCGACGCGGTCGCCACGTCGCTGCGGTTCCTCGGCTTCGAGGTGACCACCGCCGACAACGGCTCGGACGCACTGCGGCTGGCCCGCGACGGCCGGTTCGATCTGCTGGTGCTCGACGTGATGCTGCCCGGCCTGGACGGCTTCGACGTGGTGCGCCGGCTGCGCCGGGACGGCAGCCGGGTTCCGGTGATCTTCCTGACCGCCCGTGACACCCAGGCCGACAAGGTGACCGGGCTCACGATCGGCGGCGACGACTACCTGACGAAGCCGTTCGGCCTGGAGGAGCTCGCGGCCCGCATCCGCAGCGTGCTGCGCCGCACCCGCCCGGAACGGGCCGGCGGGCCGGTGCTCACGTTCGCCGACATCGAGCTGGACCAGGACAGCTACCAGGTGCGCCGGGGTGGCCAGGAGATCGAGCTCTCGCCGACCGAGTTCCGGCTGCTTCGCTACCTCATGCTGAACCCGGGCCGCGTGCTCACGCGGGCACAGCTGCTGGACCACGTCTGGGACTACGACTTCGGCGGGTCGAGCACGGTCGTCGCCACGTACATCGCCTACCTGCGGCGCAAACTCGCTGCGCTCGGCCCCGACGTGATCCACACCCAGCGCGGCGTCGGCTATACGCTGCGGCTGCCGCGCGAGCTCAGCGTGACGGACGGGCACCGATGAGGCTCGGCCGGCCCCGCCGGGCCCTGCTGCGCACCCGGGTCCTGGCCGGTGTGCTGCTGGTCACGCTCGTCGCGCTCGCAGCGTTCGACGTCGCCGGGGTCACGGCGCTGCGCACCTACCTGACCGGCCAGACCGACTCGCAGCTGCAGAACCTCATCGGCCTGTACCGGCTGGCCAATCTAATCTCGAAGAATACGCAGATCGAGAGCCCTGCGTCCCGGCGCCCGCCACAGGGCAAGGTGCAGCGCGTGCCCTCCAAGCCGCACAGCGTCCAGGTCCCGGCGTCGGCTCGCCTCCATGCGCCGTTCCTCCAGCCGTTCTCGGTCGAGCTCGTCACCGGCACGTCCGTCATGGGCGTGTCGCCCAGCCTGACGATCAGGGGCATCGTCGTTGGCGGCGGAGGGCTGGCGCCCCGGCTCGGCACGCAGAAGCACCTCGCCGCGATGGCCGCCAGCGGCCAGGCGTGGACGGCGAGCAGCACCCGGGGGAACGAGCCGCTGCGGCTGCTGGCCAGGCCCGGCCCTGGCCGCACCGTAATTGTGGCGGACACCAGCCTCGCCGGAGTCAACCGGACGGTCGGGCAGCTCGAGCTGATTCTCATTATCGGCTCGGCCGCCGCCGGGCTTGTCGCGGCGGGTGGCGTCGCCTGGATCATGCGCCGCGGGCTGCGGCCCATCGAGACCATGGCGGGCCAGGCCGACGCGATCACCGCCGGCGACCTGACCAGCCGGGTCGGCCCGCAGGATCCGCGGACCGAGGTCGGCCGGCTCGGCGTCGCGCTGAACGGGATGCTGTCGCGCATCGAGGACTTCATCACCGAGCGCGAGGCCAGCCAGGAGGCTACCCGGCGATTCTTCGCCGACGCGAGCCACGAGCTGCGCACGCCGCTGGCGTCGCTGCGCGCCAACGCCGAGCTGTACCAGCAGGGAGCGCTGACCGAGCGGCCGCAGGTGGACGAGGCGATGCGCCGGATCACGCTGGAGGCCACGCGGATGAGCGGGCTGGTCGACGACATGCTCCGGCTGGCCCGCCTCGACCAGCATCCCGCCCAGGAGGAAGAGCCGGTCGACCTCGGCGAGGTGCTGCAAGGCTGCGTGGCCCGTGCCCGTGTCGCCGACCCCCAGCGCACCTGGTGCGCGACCATCGACCCCGGCCTGGTCATGGAGGGCGACGAGGAGCTGCTGCGCCGGGCCGCCGACAACCTGCTGGCCAACGTCAGCACGCATACCCCGGCGGGCACGGTGGCGACGATCCTTGCCGAAGAAAGCGACGGCACCGTCGTGGTCGAGGTCAGCGACGACGGCCCGGGCGTGCCGGCCGGGGAGCTTTCCCGGCTGTTCGACCGTTTCTACCGCGCCTCAGCCCCATCCGCGCGGCCCGGGTCGGGCCTGGGCCTGGCGATCGTCACCGCGGTCGCCGCCGCCCACGGCGGCATCACGCAGGCTCAGCTCAACCAGCCGCACGGCCTGCGGGTCACCCTCACCATGCCCGCCACCAGTACGGTCCCCGCCGACCTGGCCAGCTGACGGCGCCCACGCGGGCGTGGATGTACCAACGGGCTCGCAAGTGCGCGCCCATCGGTACATTCATGCGGTGGGCCTGAAGGCGTGCGCCGGCGAAACCCGAGCACTTGGTTAGATCCCGGGCGCAGCGGGCACCTTGCGGGTGGACGGCGTCGCCGTTTCTGCCAGCCTTCCCCTGGAGCCGCCTGATGGCCACGCCCGCGCCCGGCTCGCGCAAGAGCCCCAGCGAGCGCCCCCGCCCGCGGGCCGCGACCTACCGGGTGCAGCTGCACGCGGGCTTCACGTTCGATGACGCGGCGGCCATTACCGGCTACCTGGCCGAGCTCGGCGTCAGCCACCTGTACTGCTCGCCGGTGCTGCAGGCGGCGGCCGGCAGCACGCACGGCTACGACGTGGTCGACCACTCCCGGCTGAACGGCGAGCTGGGCGGCGCCGGGGGCTACCGCAGGCTCGCCGCGAAGCTCACCAGCGACGGCCTCGG
>JASHQP010000474.1 GCA_030039095.1 Streptosporangiaceae bacterium | reverse complement strand
CACCGGCGGCCACGCCCGTCACCGCCTGCGCCCGGCTGCGGGCCAGGCCGTTGACGCGCAGCGCCCCGGCGGTGGGGCGGATGTGCCACAGGCCGAAGACGCCGCTGGTCACGGCCATCGCGGCGGGCTCGGACATGACCCGCCGCAGCATCGCCTGCAGCACCCCGCGGAACGCTATCTCCTCCCACGCCGCGGTGCCGACCGGGATCCGCACCAGCGTCTGGTAGGCAAGACCGCGTCCGTCCAGGCCTGTGATCCGCTTGTCGTCGAGGACCGGGCGGGCCGCCGGCACCGCCACGGCGGCCAGCCACCCCGCGGCCGTGGCCGCTGCCAGCAGCGACCCGAGCCGCCCCGGCAGCCACCTGCCCCGCCCGAGCCCAACCTCCTCGGCGGTCAGCCCGCACGCCGCGGCGACCGCCAGCGACGCGGCAGCCGCGCCGGCGTTGACCGGCGTGTACCAGCGGCGATGCCAGCCCTGCGCGCCGATCACGTTGTTGTAGGCCACGAGGGCCAGCGCGTACGCCGCCGCGGCCCCCCGGTCCTTGCCGGCCGCCCCGAGGCCCGGGCTGCCGGGGCCGACGGGGCCGACGCGCCTGACACGGCCTCGCACCGGGGCTCAGCCGCCGGGGTGCACGAGGCCTGATTCGTACGCCAGGACCACGGCCTGGGTCCGGTCCCGGAGCCCCAGCTTCATCAGAATGCGGCTGACGTGGGTCTTCACGGTCTGCTCGGCCACGATCAGGTGCCCGGCGATCTCGGCGTTGGACAGGCCGCGGGCCACGAGCGTGAGCACCTCGGACTCCCGCTCGGTGAGCCCGTCGAGCGTGCGGCTGGGTCCGCGCGGCGCCCCCATCCGGGCGAACTCGGCGATGAGGCGCTTGGTCACCCCCGGGGCGAGCATGGCGTCGCCGGCCGCCACCAGCCGCACCGCATCGGCCAGCTCGCCCGCGGAGGCGTCCTTCAGCAGGAAGCCGCTCGCTCCCGAGCGCAGCGCCTCGTAGACGTAGTCGTCGAGGTCGAAGGTGGTCAGCACGAGGATCTTGGGCGGGTCGTGCATCGCGGTGATCTGGCGGGTGGCCTGCAGCCCGTCGAGCACCGGCATGCGCACGTCCATGAGGATCACGTCCGGGTGCAGCGCGGCGGCCTGCGCGATGGCCTCCCGGCCGTTGGAGGCCTCGCCGACGACCTCGATGTCCGCCTGGGCGTTGAGCAGCACGGAAAATCCCGACCGCACCATCCCCTGGTCATCGGCTATCACCACGCGAATCGTCACGCCGCCCGCCGGCGGCGGGGCGGGGATGGGGGGGTCGTCCCCCCTGGGCGACACGGTCGCGGGGGGGATGGGGGGGTCGTCCCCCCTGGGCGGCACGGTCACGGCGCATCCTCACTGGCGCCGACGCCGAGCGGCAGCGCGGCGGTCACCAGGAACTCGTGGTCGGGGGTTGGGCCGGCCCGCAGGTGCCCGCCCAGCATGGTGGCGCGCTCACGCATGCCGATGATGCCATGCCCGCCGCTGCCGCCGAGCCTCGCCGCGGCCGGCTGGTCCCCGTTCCTCGGCTGGCCAGCGACGCCGTGATCGTTGCGGACCTCTATCACGAGGGCGGCCCCTCCGTAGTGCAGCTTCACCTGGACCGCCGATCCTGGCGCATGCCGCATCGCGTTGCTGAGCGCTTCTTGCACGATCCGGTAGGCGGACAGATCGACGCCGTCCGGGAGCGGCTGCGGAGTGCCGCTGATCTCGCACGTGACCGTCACCCCACCGGTGCGTGCCGACTCGAGGAGCTCGTCCAGGTCCTCGAGCCCGGGCTGCGGCGCCACGTCCGCCCGGTCGCTGCGCAGCACGCCCAGCACCCGACGCAGCTCGTTCAGGCCACTCAGCGCGCTGGCGCGGATCTCGGCGAAGCTCTCCACCAGCTCCGGTGGGGGATCGGCGGCCTTGTAGGGCGCGGCCTCGGCCTGGATCGCGATCACCGACATGTGGTGCGCGACGACGTCATGCAGCTCGCGGGCGATGCGCTGGCGCTCTTCGAGCAGCGCCCGCTCTCCCTCGTGGCGCCGCTCGACGACCGCGAGCTGCTCGCGGCTGCCGCGGCGGGACCGCACGATGACCCCGGCGGCCACCGGGATCGCGCCGAGGAACAGCGCGGTCACCGCGGTCTGCGCGTCGAGGATCCCCGCGCCGACAATCGTCACCAGGCCCGCGGTGACCACCACCCACGCCCGGCAGCGGACCGCCACCGCATACAGGCAGAGCACGTACACGATCACCCCGGGAATGACGTAGGCACCATTGGAGATCGAGTAGGGCGGGATCACCTGCCCGGACCAGAACATCGCGATCGTGGCGAAGACCCAGGCGGTGAGCGGCAGCCGGGTGCGCAGCACGAGCGGAGCGCACAGCAGCGCCGAGACGAGCACGAGGAGCCCGGCGCTGTGCGGGCTGTGATGGATCTTGTTGTCGTTCCCGAGGATGCTGTTCGCGATCGCGAACAAGATCAGCGCGGCTGCGGTGTCGGTGACGAAGACGAGATCCCATCCCCGCAGCCGCAGCCATCGCGGGCGGGGCGCCGGCGGCTCGGTGACGCCGGTCGCGATCAGCGTCGTGACACGGGTCACCAAAGCATCGAACATGCCCCCAGCGTAGGGCGGCGTCGCTGACGTTTCGTGACCCTGAGGGCCGATCCTCGAGGTCGTACCTGAGTAGGGGGTGGGCTACCCCAGCCGGGCCAGCCGCGGCGATGGGGAGGCCTTCCCAGTACTCCAGAGGCAGTCCCGCAATGGGCTCCGCAGCGTGACGCCGGCCACGCAGGCGCATCCATAGCGTCCTGGCCAGCACTCAGCTGGACAGAAAGGACGCCCCGAAGATGAGACTCCGCCGCACCATCGCCATCGCGGCTGTCGCGGCCGTGGCCCTGACCGGGACGACGGCCGCCACCCTCCCCAGCGCCCAGGTCGGCCGGTCCCAGCCGCTCCCCGCCCTGACCGCCCCGGCACTGGCCACGCGGTACGCGACCGACTCCCGCATGATCACGCAGGCCGCGCGCGCCGCGTCGCGCACCGGTAACCAGGGACTGGCCCGCTCGCTCGACGGGATGCGCGGCGGGCACTTCATCGGCTTCAGCCCCGCCGGACAGGGCCTGGCCGTCGAGGTGTTCGGCAACCTGGCCCAGGCCAGGCGCGTGGTCATCCTCGTGCCCGGCTCCGACACCACGCTGGCCACGTTCGACTCCCGGGGCACGGCATCGCCCGGCGGCGCGGCCCGGTCCCTCGCCGCGCAGGTGCGCAAGCTGGACCGTGGCGCTCGCCTGGCGATCATCGCCTGGCTCGGCTACGGCGACCCGGCCACGCTCAGCCCCTCGGTCCTGACCTCGGGCGACGCCGGGCAGGGCGCGGCCGCGCTGCGGCCGTTCGTGGACGACCTGGTCCGGCACGGCCGTCAGGTCGCGCTGATCTGCCACAGCTACGGGTCCGTGGTGTGCGGGCTGGCCGCACCGCACCTGCCGGTCACCGACATCGCGGTGGTCGGAAGCCCGGGCATGGACGCCTCGTCCGTGCGGGCCCTGCACACCACCGCGCGGGTGTGGGCCGGCCGGGGTGCCAGCGACTGGATCCGCGACGTCCCGCACGTCCGCTTCCTCGGGCTCGGCTTCGGCCAGGATCCCATGGCTCCCGCGTTCGGTGCCCGGCTGTTCGCCGCCGGGCCCGGCGGCCACAGCGGTTACTTCGTGCCGGGCAGCATCGCGCTGCGCAACCTTGCCTACATCGCGCTCGGCGACCCGGCCGGAGTCGTGCGATGAGCCCCGTCACCAGGATCCGGGCGGCGGCCGCGCGGGTCGACGCCGTCACCCCGGCGAACCGGGACCGCACCGTCGACGCGCTGCGGGCGCTGGCCATCTGCGGCGTCATCCTCGGCCACTGGATGGTCACGGCGCTGGTGCTGACCCCCAGCCACACGCTGCGCGACGCGAGCCCGCTGGCGTCGATGCCGGCCCTGACCCCGGTGTCCTGGATCTTCCAGACCCTGGCCGTGTTCTTCTGCGTCGGCGGGTACGCGTCGGCGCGCAGCTACCGCGGTGGCTACCTCGCCTGGCTGCGCCAGCGCCTGACCCGGCTGTCCCGCCCGGTCGCGGTGCTGGCGGCGGTCTGGGTGCCGCTCGGCACCGGGCTGTGGCTGGCCGGGGTGTCCGGCTCGACCGTGCACACCGTGGGAACCCTCGTGCTGGACCCGCTGTGGTTCCTCGGCGTGTACGCGGTGCTCACGGCGCTGACCCCGGTGGCGGTGACGCTGGTCCGCCGGCTGGGCGCGGCAGCGGCGCTGATCCCGCTGGCGGTCGTCGCGGCCGTCGACGCGGTGCGGCTCGGCCTCGGCGGGCCGTCCTGGATCGGCTGGATCACTGTCGTGGCCGGCTGGCTGGTCCCGTACCTGCTGGGCGTCGCCTGGGCTCGCGGCGCGTTCGCAGGCCGGAAGGTCCCGGCCCTGATGCTGGCCGGCGGCGTCGCGGCCACGGCCGCTCTGATCGTGTGGGCCGGCTACCCGGCCAGCATGGTCGGAGT